>NZ_JBEXLR010000055.1:0-39463 GCF_040610095.1 Micromonospora sp. NPDC004540 | reverse complement strand
TGCTCGCCGCCGCGCCGCCCGAGCCGGGATCCGGCGGGCCGGCGGCGTCCGTCGCCGCGGTGACGTCGGTCGGCGTCGCGGCGACCTCGACGCGGTCAGCCTCGTCCGGCATGCGGCCCCTCCCCCGGTCGGTGCGCGCAGCGGTTACCCCGCTCGGGCCGGTTCACCCCTTCGGGGCGAGCCCGGGTCACCCGGCCGGGCCGCACGCTGGAGGCACGCGGGCGGCCGGCGGCACGGACCCCGGCCGCCCGGCGGCCCCGCGACGACGGGAGGGGCAGGTGGCACGGATGGGACGGCTGGCGGGCCCCGGGCTAGCCCTCGTGGCGGCGGGCGTCCTCGTCCGCCGGCGCCGTCGCCGGCCGCTCACGGCCGCACAGGACCCGCGACCCGGACGCTGGCAGGTGGTGACGGTGGCCGGCCCGCCCGAGGAGGTGCTGCCGTCCGGGCGTTGGCCCGAGCCGCTGCGCCGGCTCGACGGCGCGTTGGAGCTGTCCGCGCGCCCGGCCCCCGGCGGTCGCGGCACCGAACTGGCGGCCCGCCTGCTCGGCGGGTCGACGCTGCCGGGGCTGGCCGCCCACCTGCTCGGTGACGATCCCGGCCGGTTTCTCCGCCACGTGCTGCGGGAGGCCAAACAGCTCCTGGAGACCGGGGAGGTGCTGCGGGCGGACCGCTCACGGCTGGACCGGCCCGGCGCGGCCGGCTGACGGCGCGGTCCTCGCCCCGTGATCCGCGCGGCCGGGAGTGGCACACTCGGCGGATGCGCGACGACCGCCCGTACGACCTCGTCCTGTTCGGCGCCACCGGGTTCACCGGCGGCCTGACCGCCGAGTATCTGGCCCGGCACGCCCCGGACGGGCTGCGCTGGGCGCTGGCCGGCCGCAACCCGGACAAGCTGGCCTCGGTGCGCGACCGGCTGGCCGCGATCGACCCCGGCCTGGCCGAGCTGCCGCTGCTCACCGCCGACGTCACCGACCCCGCGTCACTGCGCGCCGTGGCGGAGAGCGCCCGGGTGGTCGCCAGCACCGTCGGCCCGTACATCCACCACGGCGAGCCGCTGGTCGCCGCCTGCGCCGCCGCCGGCACCGACTACCTCGACATCACCGGCGAGCCGGAGTTCGTCGACCTCATGTACGTGCGGCACCACGCCGAGGCGGTGCGCACCGGGGCGCGGCTGGTGCACGCCTGCGGCTTCGACTCGATCCCGCACGACCTGGGCGCCTGGTTCACCGTCAAGCAACTGCCCGCGGACGGTCCGGTCACCGTGGACGGTTACGTCCGGGCCGGCGGGCGGTTCTCGGCCGGCACGTACCACTCGGCGCTGACCGCGTTCTCCCGCACCGGGGAGATGAGCCGGGCCGCGAAGGCGCGCAAGGCGGTCGAGCCGCGGCCGGAGGGCCGCCGGGTCCGGGCGGTGCCCGGCCGGGTCGGCCGGGTCAGGGAGTTCGGGCAGTGGGCGGTGCCGCTGCCCACCATCGACCCGCAGGTGGTCCGCCGGTCGGCGGCGGCCCGCCCCGAGTACGGTCCGGACTTCCGCTACCGCCACTTCGCCGCGGTGAAGCGGCTGCCCACCGTGCTGGCGGCCGGGGTGGGCCTGGCCGGCGTGGTCGGGCTCGTGAAGCTGCCGCCGACCCGGCGCTGGCTGCTCGGCCGGCTCTCCTCCGGGCAGGGGCCGAGCGCCGCGCAGCGGGCCAGGTCCTGGTTCCGGGTCCGGTTCGTCGGCGCCGGCGGCGGCCGGACGGTGCGCACCGAGGTGGCCGGCGGCGACCCCGGCTACGACGAGACCGCCAAGATGCTCGCCGAGTCCGCGCTCTGCCTGGCCTTCGACGACCTGCCCGCGACCGCCGGGCAGGTGACCCCGGTGACCGCGATGGGCGACGCCCTGCTCGACCGGCTGGTCCGGGCCGGGATCACGTTCCGGGTGCTGGACGCTTGACCCTCGACCGGGTCGAGGGCCCAGGATGCGGCGTCGTGGAGAGCGAACTGCGCAGCATCGGCGAGCTGGCCCGGGCCAGTGGGCTGACGGTGAGCGCGCTGCGGTTCTACGACCGGTCCGGCGTGCTGGTGCCGGCGCTGGTGGACCCGGCGACCGGCTACCGCTGGTACACCGACGACCAGGTCGCCCCGGCCCGCCTCGTCGCCGGGCTGCGCCGGGTCGGCATGCCACTGGCCGGGATCGCCGAGGCGCTACGGCACCGGCACCGGCCGGCCGTGGTGCACGGGCTGCTGGACGCGCACCTGCGCCGCCTGGAGGACGGCCTCGCCGACGCACGCCGTGAGCTCTCCCGGATCCGCACCCTGATCGATCCGGAGGAGACCCCCATGACCACGACCCGACTCGTGCTGCGCCGCGCCGACCTGGCCGCCGCCGTGGACGCCGTCCGGTTCGCCGTCGGCGCCGACCCGGAGCTGCCGGTGCTCTCCGGCGTGCTGCTGGAGGTCGAGCCGGATGGCGTCCGGCTGGTCGCCACCGACCGGCACCGGCTGGCCGTGGCCCGGGCCGGCGGGAAGGTCGACGGCCCGCCCGTCCGCGCGCTGCTGCCGGTCGACGCGGTCGACGAGCTGCGCGCCCTGCTCGACACCGGCGCCGGGATCACTCCGGAGGCGCACCTGACCGTGGCACCGGACCGGGTCGAGATCGCGGTGGCCGGCCGGCCGGTGACCGCCGCCGCGCTGCCGTACGACTTCCCGGACTACCGGCGGCTCCTGCACGGGCAGGTCGGCGATCCGCCCACCCACCGGATCCCGGTGGACGTGGCGGCGCTGCGGCGGGCGCTCACCGCCGAGGGCGCGCCGGTGCTACTGCGGGAGTACGCGGGGGTCGACCACGAGGTGGTCGTGCTCGGCCTGGACGACCGGGGCGGGCTGCGCGTGCTCGGGCCCGACGCCCCGGACGGCCTGCGGGTGGGGGTGAACCGGGAGTACCTGCTCGACGCCCTGGACGCCGGCGGCCGGGGCCAGCTCGTGCTGGAGCTGGACGGGCCGATCGCCCCGCTGGCCGTGCGCCGCCCCGACGACGGGGACGCCTTCTCCATCCTCATGCCGGTCCGCCTCTGACCGGCACCCGCTCCCGGCCGGCCGGCCGGCCCTCGGGCTGTCACGCTGAGCAACCGCACGGCCGACCCCCGACATCACCCACCACCGCCTTTGCTCTGCAGCCATCACCGCAGCGGGCACGCACCGCTACCGGTGCGTCCGTGGCTGCAGAGCAAAGCGGGTGGTGGGTGGTGTCGGGGGTCGCGGAGGGCGGGGGAAGAACGGCAGCTCAGCTGCCTGCGCCCCACGGCGGGCGAGCGCGGCCTGTTCCGACACCTCGACACGTGTCACTCACCGTCACACCCGGCCGCCGGCGCAGCCTTGTCACCGACGGTGACCGCCGGTGGGAAGCGGACCACCGATCCGGCGACCGCCTGCACGGGCCGGGGCGGGCGGAACGGGCCGCGACGGTAGCATCTGGGGGTCCCACCTGACTGCCTGGACGGAGGCGTACGGAGCAGCATGCTCGACATGGAGTTGATCCGGAAGGATCGCGAGGCGGTGGCGACCGCGCTGGCGAAGCGTCTGGATCCCGCCGAGGTCAACCGGGCGCTGGACGAGATCCAGCGGCTCGACCAGGAACGCCGCGCCCTCATCACGGAGATCGACGCCGAGCGGCAGCGCCGCAAGGCCGAGGCGCGCGCGTACGCGGAGGCGAAGCGGTCCGGCGCCACGCCGGAGCCGGTCGCGGAGTCCGAGCGCAAGCAGCTCGCCGAGCTGGAGTCCCAGCTCGACGAGGTGCAGTCCCGGCTGCGCGGCACCATGAGCGAGCTGCCCAACCTGCCCGCCGAGGACGTGGTCGCCGGTGGCAAGGAGGCCAACCGGGTGGTGCGCACCTTCGGCGAGCCGCCGGCCGTCGAGAAGGTCCGCGACCACGTGGAGCTGAGCCGGGCGCTCGGTCTGGTCGACCACGAGCGCGGGGTGAAGCTCGGCGGCTCCGGCTTCTGGATGTACACGGGCCTGGGCGCCCGGCTGGAGTGGGCGCTGGTCAACTGGCTGATCGAGCAGAACATCCAGGCCGGCTACGAGTTCCTGCTCCCGCCGCACCTGCTGCTGGACAGCGCCGGCTTCGCGGCCGGCCAGTTCCCCAAGTTCTACGACGACGTCTACCACCTGGACAAGCAGTCCGCCCCGCGCGGCCAGTTCCTGCTGCCCACCGCGGAGACGGCGATCCTCGGCGCGTTCCAGGACGAGATCCTGGAGACCGCGAAGCTGCCGCTGAAGGCGTTCGCCTACACCCCGTGCTACCGGCGGGAGGCGGCCGGCTCGCACTCCGACGAGCGCGGCACCGTGCGCGGCCACCAGTTCAACAAGGTGGAGATCTTCCAGTTCACCCTGCCGGAGCAGGCGGGCACCGCGCTGGAGGCCATGGTCGGCCACGTCGAGGGCCTGGTCGAGAAGCTGGGCCTGCACTTCCAGACCAGCCTGCTCGCGGCCGGCGACTCCAGCGCCGCGATGAAGAAGACCCTCGACGTCGAGGTCTGGATGCCGAGCACCGGCAAGTACAAGGAGGTGTCGTCGGTCTCCTGGGGCGGCGACTACCAGGCCCGCCGGGCGGCCATCCGCTACCGGGAGCCGGGCGGCAAGCAGACCCGGTTCGTGCACACCCTCAACGGGTCGGCGCTGGCCACCAGCCGGCTCTTCCCGGCCATCCTGGAGCAGTTCCAGCAGCCCGACGGCTCGGTCGTGGTGCCCGAGGTGCTCCGCGACAAGCTCGGCGCCGACCGGCTCACCCCGGTCCGCTGACCGCCTGACGCGCGGCGGGGGTCGGTTCGTCCGGCCCCCGCCGCCGTCTGCGCACCAGGCCGGCCGCCAGCAACAGCAGCAGCACGGCCGCGAGCAGCGCCGGGCCGGCCGTGTCGAGCGCGTGGACCAGGGCCTGCTGCACCTGGGCGGCGGCTCGAACGACGGGGTCGCCGAAGGCGTCGTGGCGGCCCCGGGCGAGCCGCACCTCGTACCAGCCGTACCAGGCGACGTAGCCGCCGGCGACCAGCAGCACCAGGCCACTCAGGCGGGGCACCCGGGCGCCGGCGCCGCGCAACCGGGCCACCAGCCCGCCGCGCAGCAGCGCCACGCCGAGCGCCGCCACCCCGACCACCAGGCCCATCCCGATCGCGTACGCGCCGAAGAGCGCCAGCCCGCGCGCCGCCGAGCCGGCCCGCAGGCTGGTCGCCACGATCGCCAGGAACGGTGCGATGGAGCAGGTCAGCGAGGTCAGCGCGTACGCCGCCCCGAACAGGGCCATGGACGGCCAGGTGCGGGCGAGCCGAGGCGCGCGGGCGAACGGGCGCGGGGTGGGCAGCCGCCGGCCGGCGAGCAGCCAGCAACCGGCCAGCGCCAGCAGCACGCCGAGGGTCACGGTCAGCCAGGGCAACCGGGGGCGCAGCCAGTCCGCCAGCGGCGCGACGGCCAGCCCGAAGGCGCCGAAGACCAGCGCGTACCCGAGGGTCAGCCCGGCCGTGGCGGTGAGCGCGCGGCCGACCGCGCCGCGACCGTCGGCGGGGCCGGCGACCAGAAGCGAGAGGTACGCGGGCAGCATGGCGAAGCCGCACGGGTTGACCGCGGCGAGCATGCCCGCGGTGAGCGCGAGCAGCAGGCCGCCGGTCATCCCCGGGCCAGCGCGTCGACCTGCCGGGTCAGCGACTCACCGTCCAGGAAGCCCTGGTGGACCACCCGGCCGTTCCGGTCCACGATGACGAAGGTGCTCTGCTCGACCACCTCGAACCGGCGCCACAGCGCGCCGGACCGGTCGTCGAGCTGTGGGGTGCCGGCCAGGTCGAACTCGGTGACGAACTCCTTCATGGCCCGCTGCTCGCCCAGCCCGGCGACGCCGACGATCGGCACGGTGTCCCGGTATTTCGGGGCGATCTCGGCGACCGTCCACGCCTGGCTGGCGCAGGTGGCGCACCAGGGCGCCCAGAACCAGAGCACCACCGGCTTCCCGGCCAGGGCGGCGGCGGAGAACGCCGTACCGTCCAGGGTCTTCGCGGTGAACGACAGGGTCTCCGGCACCCGGGCCGGGACCACCGGGGCGGCCGGGGCGGCCGGGGACGCGGACCCGGCGGCGGGCGACGCGGCGGCGACGGCGCCGACCGGGGTGGCCCGCTCCGGCCCGACCGCGCAGGACACCGCGCCGGGCAGCGTGGCGGCCAGCACGGCGGCGGTGACCAGACGGGCGGTACGTGGGGGCATCCGCGTCTCCTCGTGATTCGGCTACTCGGCCCTGACCAGCCGGAGCGCGAGTTCGGGACAGACCTTGACCGCCTTGAGCGCGCCCTCCCGCAGCCAGGTCGGCACCGGGGTGGCGGGGAAGGCGGGGTAACCGTTGCCGTCGAGCCGGATGAAGTCCGGCACCACGTGGGCGCAGAGCCCGTGCCCGTCGCAGCGGGACCAGTCGAGGGTGAGCTTCTGCGGGTTGCCGTCGGGCGCGCCGGGCAGCCCCATCATGCCCTTGACCCGCTTGCCACAGCCCTCGCCGGTGGCGTGCAGCCGCAGGTCCTCGGCGAACACCTCCATGGCGGAGAGCGCGAAGCGGGCGGTGCCGTCGGGGTGGCTGCACGCGCCGCGCCCCTTGACGTCGCCGGCCGCCGCGCGGACCACCTCGATCGGGGCGCTGCCGGAGACGGCCAGGTCGACGGCGCGGGCCAGGTCGGGCAGGCCCATCTTGCACGGGCCGCACTGCCCGGCCGACTCGCCGGCCAGGTAGCGGACCACCTGGGCGGCCTCGCCGAGCGGGCAGGTGTCCCGGGCCAGCGGGACGATGATGCCGGCGCCGAGGGTGCCGCCGACCGCGGCGAGCCCCTTGCGGGAGACCTCGGCCCGCGCCGCCGCCTCCGGGGTGATCCACTTGCCGTGGTAGCCGCCCATCAGGATGCCCGGCCCGTCGGGCACCTCGCAGAGCTCCAGGATCTCCCGCAGCGGGGTGCCGGCCGCACACTCCACCACGGCCGGCCGCTTGGCCGCCCCGCTGACGGTGAGCAGCACGCTGCCCGGTTCGTCGTCGGTGCCGAGCGCGGCGTACTCGTACGGGCCGATCCGGGCGGCGACCGCGAGTTGGGCGTACGTCTCGGCGTTGGAGAGCAGGGTGGGCAGGCCGTTCACCCCGGAGTCGCTGGACCGCTTCTTGGTGCCCGGCGGGATGTGCGGCAACCCGTTGATCCCGTTGACCAGGGCGCCGCCCTCGCCGGAGATGAACCGGTGCGGCACCGTGACGATGGTGGTCGGCACCGGCATCCGCCGCTCCTGCAACGCCTCGGTGAGCGAGGGCCGGCCCACGTCGTCGTCGGCCACCCCGATCACGATCTCCTCGGCGTCCAGCGCGTACGCGGCCAGCGCGGCGCCGTCCAGGACGAGGTGCGGGGCCCGGGTGAGCAGCACCTTGTCCTTCCAGCTCGCCGGCTCCCCCTCGGTGGCGTTGACCACCACCACGGCGGCCAGGTCCTGCCGCTCGCAGGACTCCAGCACGGCGCGCAGCTTGCGGGCGAACGGGAAGCCGGCCCCGCCCTTGCCCTTGAGGTCGATCGCCTCGGCGAGCCGGAGCAGGGCGCCCGGCTCCACCGGCCCGATAGGGCCGTGCACCTCCTCGTGGGCCAGCAGGTCGAGCCGGCCGAACTCGGCGAAGCCGGCGGTGAGCCGGGGCTCGCCGACGCAGGCCACCGGCGGCACGGTCGTCCGCATCACCGGGCCTCACCCCGCAGCCCGGCCCAGTACGCCCCGTCCACCGCGTCCGCGTTGGCCCGCTTGCGCCGGCTCGACCGGGTCTCGCCGGAGGCCCGCATGGCCCGCCGGGAGGCGAGGTCGACCAGGGTCGGGGTGTCGTCGACGAAGGCGTCGTCGGCGGCGTAGCGGGCCGGCGGGCGCCAGTAGTCCGGCTCCTCCGGCACGGCCTCCTCGACGCTGTGCCGGCCGCTGCCGCTGCGCGGCGCCGACGAGATCGGGCCGCCGGAGATCGGGCCGGCCGAGATCGGCTCGCCGGAGACCGGCTCCCATCGACGCGGGCTGTCCCACGGCTCCTCCGGCTCGTCGGTCCGGCGCGGCGGGGCCGAGTAGCGGGCGACCTCCGCCGGGGTGGAGTAGCGGGTGCCGGTGTCCGGCGGGGCCGAGTGCCGGCCCCCACCCTCGGGTGGGGCCGAGTAGCGGGCGGCGGCCTCCTCGGCGCGGGACCGGCGGGCGGTCCGCTCCTCCTCGTCCCGGTAGCGCCGGGAGGCCCGATCCTCGTCCCGCCGCCGGGCCACCGCCTCGCGCTCCTCGCGCCGGGCCACCCGATCGTCGCGCCGCCGGGCGGCCGCCGCGCGGACCGGCGAGCGCAGCGTCCCGGGCTCCGGCACGACGGGTACGGCGAACCGCTCGGGATCGCGGCGCCGGGCGGTGCCGGCCGGCGCGGTCCAGGTGGCGGTGGCCTCCGCCCAGCCGCCCTCCCGACCCCGGCGGCTCTCCTCCTTGCCAGCGGCCCGGCGCCGGGTCAGGCCGGCGAACACGCCCGTGCGCTCCTCCCCCTTGCCGGCCATCGCCTTGTTGAGCGCGGCGGCCTGGTGCTGCTCCCGGGTGCGCCGGCCGAGGTGGACGGAGAGCCGGACCAGCAGCGCCACCACCACCAGCAGCACGCAGGCCAGGTAGCTCAGCACCACCCAGGTCTTCGCCGCCCGGCCGGCGTTGAGCCCGTGCAGCAGCGCGAACGGCCAGGAGACGTACGCCATCGAGTGCAGCGCCCGCCACATCCACCTCGGACCGGCACCGGCGAACCGGACCCGGACGATGCCGGTCCAGAGCACGCCGACCATCAGCAGCGCGGCGACGGTGCCCAGCCCGACGTAGAGGCCCCGGCCGCCGAGGAACGGCACCACCGCGTCGGTCGGCCCGGCCCGGCCGGTCGAGATCTTGGTGATCACGTGGAAGACCAGCCCGGCCACGCCGAGGATGCCGGTGGCCCGGTGCGCCGACTGGAGCAGCACCCGGTGCCGGATGAGCAGCACCAGCCGGTCGGTGGCGAGCAGACCCAGCATCACGGTGAGGCTGAGCGAGACCAGGGCGACCACCCCGGCGAAGAACTCGGTGAAGAAGAATCCGTACGAGTACATGACGGTGCCGGCGCCGGCCAGTTCCAGGCCGGCCCACGCGACGGCGAGCGCGGACGCGGCGAGCGCCACCATCGCGGACCTCGACATGGTCCGGGCACCTCGGCTGGTGCTGGTGGTCCGGACGGTCGTCGCCTTCTCGTTCTGCTCTGCCCGGGCCATCTGCTCCTCGATCGTCTCGCGGCGGCGCCCCACCGGCCGACCCTGCTCCCTCCTCCAGTACGGACGGACGGCACGGGCGGATCACCTCCGGTGGCGAATTTCTCGGCCGGTCCGTCGAACCGTCCGGCCCCGGGGCGCGTGTAACGCGTTTCGCAACGACATATGTCCATGCGTTGACAGGTCTTGCAACACGCTTGTAACCTTGCCGAAAATTTCAGCCCGACTTGCAAGAAGTCGGCACTGATCCTTCCCCCGCGCCGCACCCCCTCAGGAGTCCCGATGCATCGACGTCGATGCCGCTCGGCGGCCCTCGCCCTGGGCCTGGTCGCCAGCCTGCTCGTCCCGACCACCGTGGCGGCTCCCCCGGCCGCCGCCTCCACCCCCGGCAGCAAGAAGGTCATCGTCCAACTCTTCGAGTGGAACTGGACCTCGGTGGCCAACGAGTGCACCACCGTGCTCGGCCCGAAGGGCTACGGCTACGTCCAGGTGAGCCCGCCGCAGGAGCACGTCAAGGGCAACCAGTGGTGGGTGGCCTACCAGCCGGTCAGCTACCGGATCGAGTCCCGCAAGGGCACCCGCGCCCAGTTCCAGTCGATGGTGAACACGTGCCACAACGCCGGCGTGAAGGTGATCGTCGACGCCGTGGTCAACCACATGTCCGGCCAGGACAACGGGGGCACCGGCTGGGCCGGCAGCACCTACGGCCACTACGACTACCCGGGCACCTACGGCTCGCAGGACTTCCACTACTGCGGCCGCAACGGCAACAACGACATCGTCAACTACGGCGACCGGTACGAGGTGCAGAACTGCGAGCTGGTCAACCTCGCCGACCTGAAGACCGAGTCGGACTACGTGCGCACCCGGCTCGCCACGTACCTCAACGACCTGCTCTCGCTCGGCGTCGACGGCTTCCGGCTGGACGCCAGCAAGCACATGCCGGCCGCCGACATCGCCGCCGTCAAGGGCAAGCTGTCCCGCTCGGCGTACCTCGTGCAGGAGGTCATCTACGGCGCCGGCGAGCCGATCCAGCCGACCGAGTACACCGGCAACGGCGACGTGCACGAGTTCCGGTACGGCAAGGACCTGGCCCGGATGTTCAACAGCGAGCGGCTGGCGTACCTGCGGAACTTCGGCGAGTCCTGGGGCTACCTGCCCGGCGGCTCGGCGGTGGTCTTCACCGACAACCACGACACCCAGCGCGACGGCGGTGTGCTGACCTACCGCGACCGCGGCGAGTACGCCCTCGCGAACGCGTTCATGCTCGCCTGGCCGTACGGCACCCCAGCGGTGATGTCGAGTTACACGTTCAGCAACAAGGACCAGGGGCCGCCCTCGGACGCCAGCAACAAGACGTCGAACACCACCTGTTACTCGGGCTGGGAGTGCGAGCACCGCTGGCGGGTGATCGCCAACATGGTCGGGTTCGCCAACGCCACCCAGGGCGCCGGCGTCGCCAACTGGTACGACAACGGGTGGCAGCACATCGCGTTCAGCCGGGCCGGCAAGGGCTACCTCACCATCAACGACGAGGACTTCGCCATCACCGGCCGGTCCTACTACACCGGCCTGCCGGCCGGCCGCTACTGCGACGTCATCCACGGCGACTTCGGCAACGGCTCGTGCAGCGGTCCGGTGGTCACCGTGGACTCGAACGGCTGGTTCGCCGCGACCGTCAACGCGCACGACGCGATCGCCATCCACCTCGGCGCGAAGCTGCCCTGACCTGGGGCGCGACCCGGCCACCCCGCCGAACTCGCGGGTCCCCCGCACCGCCGTTTCGCGGCGCGGGGGACCTTCCGCCCGATTACAGTACGGATCGTGCTGTTTGACCGATTGTTCTCGCGGTGGACGTTCGGCTGGCTGCTCGCCGCGGTCGGCGTACCGGTGCTGCTGGCGGCCGCGCTGCTGGTCGGGCGGACCCTCACCGGCGGCCCGGCCCCGGCGCCGGTCGCCGGCGCCCCCACGGCGGCGCTGCCACCCGCCCCGGACGAGCCGAGCCCGTCCCCCGAGGAGTCCGTGCCGACCGCCGCGCCCGCCCCGGACGACCTGCCGGTGGTCACCTACGACCCGGCGCCCGGCGGGTTCCCCGCCGACCCGGGTCCGGCCGACACCCGGCCGCTGGCCGAGGGGCTGACGCCGACCCGGAACGTGGCCGCGTACGACGCGCCGGGCGGCCGGCCGCTGGCCTTCCTCGCCCCCACCATCAGCGGCGTCGAGCTGACCGTGCCGATCGTCGAGCGCCGGGTCGGCTGGACCGCGGTCCTGCTCCCCTCGGCCAACCGGCGGATCGCCTGGCTGCCGGCCGGCGGCTGGCGCACGGTCACGCTGCCCGACCAGATCGTGGTGGAACGCCGGCCGCACCGGCTCACCTGGTACCGGGACGGCCGGGCCGTGCGTTCCTGGGAAGTCAGCCTCGGCATGCCCGGCCAGTCCACGCCGCTCGGCCGCACCTTCGTCCTGGGCCGCACCCCGCCCCCGCAGGACGTCTACGGCGGGGTGGACATCTTCGCCCTCGGCGCGATCCCCGACGACCCCGGCGCGGTGCCGACCGGGCTGCGCGGCGCGCACATCGGACTGCACAGCTGGTACACCGACGACACGCTCGGCCAGAACGTCACCAACGGCTGCATCCGGCTCACCCGCAGCGGCCAGCGACAGCTCCTCGCCGCCCTGCGGCCCGGCACCGCGGTCGTGGTGGTGGACCAGCTCGCCAGCCCGCCGGCCACCGCCTGAGCCGGGCTAGTCGCCGAGCAGCCAGCCGTTCTCCTCGGCCACCCGGACCGCGTCGGCCCGGTTGCGGGCGCCGGTCTTGCCGATCGCCGCGGAGAGATGGTTGCGCACCGTCCCCTCGGACAGGTGCAGCGTCGCCGCCAGCTCGGCCACCGTGCCGCCGCCCCGGGCGGTGCGCAGCACCTCGGTCTCCCGTTCGGTGAGCGGGCTCGGCCCGGTGGCCAGCGTCTCCGCGGCGAGCGTCGGGTCGACCACCCGCAGCCCGGCGTGCACCCGGCGGACCGCGTCGGCGAGCTGCCGGGCCGGGGTGTCCTTGACCACGAAGCCGTTCGCGCCCGCCTCCATGGCCCGGCGCAGGTAGCCGGGCCGGCCGAAGGTGGTTACCACCAGCACCCGGCAGCCGGGCACCGCGGCCCGCAGCGCCGCCGCCGCCGCGACCCCGTCCAGCCCGGGCATCTCCACGTCGAGCAGGGCCACGTCGGGCCGGGTGCGCAGCGCCGCCGGCACCACCTCGTCGCCCCGCCCCACCTCGGCCACCACGGTCAGGTCCGGCTCCAGGGACAGCAGGGCGGCGAGCGCGCCCCGGACCAGCGCCTGGTCGTCGGCGAGCAGCAGCCGGATCGGCTCGGTCATCCGGTCGCCCCCGGTTCGGCGCCGGGCAGGGTCACCCGGAGCAGGAAGCCGCGCCCGCCACGGGGGCGGCCGACGGTGACCGTGGCGTCCAGCCGCCGGGCCCGCTCGCGGAGCCCCACCAGGCCGTGGCCGGCCGCCGCCGGCTCGCCGGCCGGCCCCCGGCCGGCGTCGCGGATCTCCCCGGCCGTGGGGTCGACCCGGATCTCGCAGCGCCGGGCGCCGCTGTGCCGGACCACGTTGGTCACCCCCTCGCGGACCGTCCAGCCGAACAGCTCGTCCCGCTCCGCCGGCAGCGAGGGCGCCGTCTCCGGCAGGTCGGCGGCGATGCCCGCGGCGGCCAGCGCCGAGCGGGCGCCGGCCAGCTCCGTCGCCAGGTTCACCCCGCGGTACGCCCCGACGGTGCCCCGCACGTCGGCGAGGGCCTGCCGGGCCAGCCGCTCGACGTCGGCGATCTCGGTGGCCGCCCGGGCCGGGTCCAGCTCCAGCAGCCGCCCGGCCAGCTCCGCCTTGACCGCCACCACGGTCAGCGAGTGCCCGAGGATGTCGTGGAGGTCCCGCGCGGTACGGGCCCGCTCCTCGGCCACCGCGAGCCGGTGGATCTCCTGCTGGGCGCCCTGGAGTTCGGCGTTGCGCTGGGTCAGCCGGGTGACCCCGAACATGGCGAACGAGGCGAGCAGCACGGCGAAGACCACGGTGCCCTCCGCCTCCCAGCCGGGCACCAGCGCGGCCGTCACCGGCGGGGTCAGCGCGGCCAGCGCCACCACCACCAACGCCTGCCGGGTCGGCAGCAGGAACACCGCCGCCGCGGCGACGAAGACCAGGGTGGTCAGCCAGTCGCCACCGGTGCCCGGGATGCCGGCGAGACCGAGCCCGACCAGCACCGCCACGGCCGCCCAGGCCGGGACGAGCGGGATGGCCCGGTGCGCCAGCCGGTGGGCCCGGGCCCACTGGAAGACGAGGACGTAGCAGATGCCGAAGGCGACCAGCGTGCCCGCGCCCAGCACCCGCCGCCAGACCTCCGGCTGGTGCAGGGCCGCGAGCAGCGGGATGTTGAGGAAGAAGAGCCAGACCGCGGCCAGCAGCCATCCGGTGACCCGCCAGTGGCGGGTCGCCAGATAGTTCCGGTCCCACGGAAGGTGCATCGTGAACACGCTAGCCCCGCCGACGTGGGTCAGACGCGGGTGGTGTCGCGGCGGAACAGCCGGGCCGCGCCGAGGCCGAAGAAGGCGGTCCAGGCGGTCACGTTGCCGACCGCCGCCCAGTCCAGCCCGTTGCCGGTCAGCGGCGCCCGGGCGAGCTGGCCGACGCCGTACACCGGGGTGAACTTGGCGATCTGCTGCATCGCGTGGGGCAGCACGTCGAGCGGGACGAACAGCCCGCCGAGCATGGCCAGGATGGCCAGCGCCGGGCCCATGAACTGCATGACGTTCTCGGCCGGGGCGAGGTAGCCGACGAAGAGGCCGAGGGCGGCGAAGACCAGGGAACCGATCCAGGCGGTCAGGCCGGACTCGACCCAGACGTGCGCCGGCATCCGGACCCCGGAGGCGGCGCCGACGGTGAACTCGACCAGCACGCCGAGCAGGCCGAGCACCATCGCGGTGGCCACCTTCGTGGCCACGTACGCGGCCGGGCGCAGCGGGGTGAGCCGCAGCTGGCGGCTCCAGCCCAGCGCCCGCTCGGTGGCGACCGCCGCGCCGGCGCTGGTGGTGGCGACCATGGCCGCGTAGACGGCCAGGCTGATCATGATCCAGCCGGTGACCGGCAGGCCGTTGTCCAGGTTCTGCCCGCGCTGCGGCAGGCCGAACAGCAGGAAGAACACCGCCGGCATGACGAGGATGAACAGCAGCGTGCGGCGGTTGCGCAGCACCCGGCGGATCTCGATGCCGAGCACGGCGGCGGAGAAGCCGCCCAGGGCGGGGGGCCGGCGGCTCCCGGCCCGGGGGGACGAGGTGGTGGCGGACGGGGCGGTGACGGTCATCTCAGGCTCCGGATTCGGCGCGGGCGGCGGTCAGGCGGCGGTGGTCAGGGCGAGGAAGGCGTCCTCGAGGTTGCGCGAGGTGATCTCCAGGTCCCGGGCGTCGGTCCGGGTCAGCAGGTGCCGGGCGACGACGTCGGAGTCCTCGGTGTGCACCAGCACGGCGTCGCCACGCACCTCGACCGACTGCACGCCGGGCAGCGCCGCCAGCACGGCCTGGTCGGCGCCGGGCAGGGTGGCCCGGACGACCCGGCCGGCCGCCAGGTTCTTGATCTCGGCGGTGGTGCCGTCGGCGACCACCCGACCCTGGCGGATCAGCACGATCCGGTCGGCGTACGCGTCGGCCTCGTCGAGGTAGTGGGTGGCGAACAGGACGGTCCGGCCGGAGCGGGCGTCGGCCCGGATGGCCTGCCAGAAGTCCCGCCGCCCCTCGACGTCCATTCCGGTGGTCGGCTCGTCGAGCACCATGAGGTCGGGGTCGGGCAGCAGCGCCAGGGCGAAGCGCAGCCGCTGCTGCTGGCCGCCGGAGCACTTGCCCACCGGGCGGTCGGCGATGTCGGCGATGCCGGCCCGCTCCAGCACCTCGGCCGCCGGCCGGGTGTGGCCGTAGAAGTGCGCGGTCATCCGTACCGTCTCGGCGACGGTGAGGTCCTTGAGCAGGCCGCCGGTCTGCATCACGGCGGCGACCCGGCCGAGCCGGACGGCGTCGGCGGGCGTGCCGCCGAAGAGCCGGACGGTGCCGGCGTCCGGGCGGGCCAGCCCGAGCAGCATGTCCACGGTGGTGGTCTTGCCGGCGCCGTTGGGGCCGAGGAAGGCCACCACCTCGCCCGGGGCGATCCGGAGGTCGAGCCCGTCGACGGCGGTCACCGGGCCGAAGGTCTTGGTGAGTCCGGCCAGCTCGACGGCCGGTGGGGTGTCGGTCATGACGACGATGCTCCGGGGACCGGCGGTCCGGTCCCCGGAGCGGGCGTCATCTTCCGACCGTGACATTTGTCAGGGGCGGCCCTCAGTGCCCGCCGCCGGCCCCCTCCCGGGCCCGGCGGGGAAGCAGGAACGCGCCGGCCACGGTGACCACCAGCAGGCCCAGCTCGGAGTGAGGGCGGCCGGGCCGGGTAACCAGCGCCCGCGTTCAACCGTCGCGACAGCGGGAGGTCTGGACATGGGCGCACCGACGGGACGGGTCGACACGATCGTGCTGATCCACGGCCTCTGGATGACGTCACGCAGCTGGGAGCACTGGGTCGACCGGTACGCGGCGCGCGGTTTCAAGGTGCTCACCCCGGCCTGGCCGGGCATGGACGTCGAGGTCGAGCGGCTGCGGGAGGATCCGACGCCGATCGCCGCGCAGCGGATCACCGGCATCGTCGACCACTACACGGCGATCATCCGCGGGCTGCCCCGGCCGCCGATCATCATGGGGCACTCGTTCGGCGGCCTGATCACGCAACTGCTGGTCGATCGGGGACTCGGCGCCGCCGGGGTCGCCATCCACCCCGCCCAGATCAAGGGCGTGCTGAAGCTGCCGCTCGCCACGTTGCGCTCCTCGTACTCGATCCTGCACAACCCGGCCAACCGCAATCGCGCGGTGCCGTTCACCCGCGAGGACTTCCGGTACTCGTTCGGCAACACCATCAGCCCGGAGCAGTCGGACGCGGCCTGGGAGCGGTACGCCGTACCGGGCGCCGGTCACGTCCTGTTCGAGGCGGCCTTCGCCAACCTGAACCCGGACGCAGCCACGAAGGTGAACACCAAGCGGGAGGATCGCGCCCCGTTGCTGCTGACCGCCGGCGGCGAGGACCACGTGGTGCCGGCCTCCGTGGTGTCGTCCAACGCCAACCTCTACCGGGGCTCGACGGCGATCACCAGCTACCGGGAGTTCCCGGGCCGGTCGCACTTCGTCGGTGGCGAGCCCGGCTGGGAGGCGGAGGCGGACTTCGCGCTGGAGTGGGCGGTGGAGGCGGCCAACGAATACTCACCGACCGTGGTCAGCACGGCCCCCGGCCGCCGCTGAGGTGCCTGCAGGCTGCGCCAACTGACCCGCCACCAACGGCGCGTGGTGGCATGGGTGCGCGGAGTAGGGGTATGACGAGGCCATGAGGGCGAGCTTCCGGCTTGGCCGGATCGCGGGTGTACCCGTCGGGGTCAACTGGAGCGTCCTGGTCATCTTCGTGCTGATCGCCTGGGCGCTGTCCGCCAGCCAGTTCCCCCGCGCGTACCCGGGCCACTCGGCCGTGGCGTACGTGGCCGCCGGCCTGGCCGCCGCGGTGGTCTTCTTCCTCGGCCTGCTCGCCCACGAGGTGGCCCACGCAGTGGTCGCCAAGCGCAACGGCATCGAGGTCGAGGGAATCACGCTCTGGCTCTTCGGTGGCGTCTCGGAGCTGAAGGGCGAGGCCCGCGACCCGGGCGCGGAGCTGCGCATCGCCGGAGTGGGGCCGTTGGTCAGCCTGATCATCGGGCTCTTCTTCGGCGCGATAGCGGTGCTGCTCGCCCTGACCGGCGCGCACGGCCTGCTGCTCGGTTCGCTGTCCTGGCTGGCCGGCATCAACGTGCTGCTGGCCATCTTCAACGTGCTGCCGGCCGCCCCGCTGGACGGCGGCCGGCTGCTGCGGGCGGCGGTGTGGAAGGCCACCGGTGACCGGACGAAGGCGTCGGTGGTGGCGGCCCGGGCCGGCTGGGTCCTCGGCGCGCTGCTGATCGGGCTGGGGCTCTGGCAGTTCCTGATCGGCAGCGGGGTGGGCGGGCTCTGGCTGGCGCTCATCGGCTGGTTCCTGATCGGCGCCGCCGGCATGGAGGAGCGCCAGGCGCGGATGGGCAGCGCGCTGCGCGGCATCCGGGTCGGCGAGGTGATGACCCCGCAGCCGCAGACCGCGTCCGGGGAGATGACCGTCGCCGACTTCGTCGACCACTACCTCTTCGCCTACCGGCACTCGGCGCTGCCACTGACCGAGGAGGGGCGGCCGATCGGCCTGGTCACCCTCGACCGGGTCCGCGGCATCCCGGCCGACCGGCGCGCCTCGACCACCCTGGCCGAGGTCTCCTGCCGGGCCGACGAGCTGGTGCTCGCCAACCCGGACGAGCAGCTCAACGACCTGCTCCCCCGGCTCAGCCAGTGCGCCGACGGGCGGGCCCTCGTGGTGACCGATCAGCGGCTGGTCGGGATCGTCTCGCCCAGCGACATCAGCCGCGCCGTGCAGCGCGGCAGCATGCGCGAGCAGATGACCGCCGGCCGCTCCTAGCCGTCGCCCAGCAGGCCGCGCAGGTGCGCCCGAATCCAGGCCGCGATCGGGCGACTCGCTGGTACGTCAGTATCGAGGGAAGTAACGGTCCAGCAACGCGGTGCGGAACTTGCCGGCCGGGTCGAACTCCCGAAGCAGGGCGCGGAAGTCGTCGTGGCGGGGGTAGGCGGCGGCCGGGTCGCGGGTGAAGAGCTTGCCCCAGTGCGGGCGCGGGACGAAGGGGGCGAGCCGCTCCTCCACCTCGGCCAGCACCGGTGCCACGGCGGCCGGGTCGCCGACCCAGGTGAAGTGGACGGCCAGGGTGTCCCGCTCGTGGTTCGGGCTCAGCCACAACCCGTCGGCGGCCACCGTACGCAGCTCGCAGACCTGGAGCACGGCGGCGATCCGCTCGGCCGCCGGGTCGAGCGCGGCGAGCGCCGCCGCGGCGTCCGAGCGGGCCAGGTGCCACTCGGACTGGAGCTCGTCGCCGCTGCTCGGGGTGAAGCCGAGCCGGAAGTGCGGCAGCCGCTCGTGCCACGGGCCGGGCGCGCCGAGCTGGACGGTGCAGTTCTCCGCCGGCATCCCCGGCACCGGGTGGCGGGGCGTGTGGGTGGCGCGGGTGTCCAGCCAGTCGGCCGGGGGCGGCGGCTGGTCGGCCCGCTGCTTGAGCCACACCTGGTCGAAGCGGGGCGACCGCCAGCCGGTGAAGACGCTCACGCTGTAGGCCGCGTCGAGGGCGTCGTCCAGCGCCGCCCGGGGCAGGCCGAGCCGGACGTACTGCCGCACCTCGAACGCGGGCACCACGTCGAGGGTGAGCCGGGTGACCACGCCCAGCGCGCCGAGGTGGACCACCAGCCCGGCGAACCGGGGGTCGGCGCGGTCCACGGTGAGCAGGTCACCCTCGGCGGTGACCAGCTCCAGGGCGGCCACGGCGGCGGCCAGGTTGCCGTGGGTCGGCCCGGAGCCGTGGGTGGCGGTGGCGACCGCGCCGGCCACCGAGATGTGCGGCAGCGAGGCAAGGTTCGCCAGCGCGTACCCCTCGGCGTAGAGCGCGGTGGCCACGTCGCCGTAGCGCAGCCCGGCGGCGACGGTGACGGTGCCCCGGTCGCGGTCGAGCGCGACGGTCGGCGGCAGCCCGGCCACCGACACCTGCTCGCCGGTCGTGTCGCCGAGCCGGTTGAACGAGTGTCCGGTGCCGACCGCCCGGATCCGGTCCGCTCCGGCCACCAGCCGGCGCAGCTCGTCCAGGGTGGCGGGCTCGTGGCGGGCCCGGGCCGACCAGGTGACGTTGCCCGCCCAGTTGGTGCCGGTCACGCGGTGGCCTCCCGGTCGGTGCTGGCGTCCTCCGCGAGCGCGGCGCAGAGCGCGTCCAGCGCCGCCTCCACCTGCGTGGTGGAGTATCCGCGCAGCGCCACCGGCAGCCCGGCGGCCCGGGCCTGTTCGATCTCCGTCCGGGCGGCCCGCCGCTCGGCCGGCCCGCCCCGGGCGAGCGCCTCCCGGGCCCGGTGCACCAGCCGGTCGACCTCGCGGATGTCGTAGCCGCGCAGCCCGACGGTGAAGGCGAGGTCCGCGCCGGCCGGCCGGGTGCGCGCGTCGGTGAACCGGTCGCCCGCGTACCGGGCCAGCGCCGCCGTTACCTCGTCGGGACTCTCCCGCACCTGGGTGAGGTCGAGCAGTTCCACGGCGGGACGGCCGTCGCGCGGATGCCGGGCGGTGACCGGCAGGCCCGACGGCAGCCCGGACCCGGGCACGCCGACCAGCCGGCCCGCGTCGTCGAGGGCGAGCGCCGCGAACTGCTCCCAGCGGTACGCCCCGCGCAGGCCCGGCCGGCGCACCTCCAGCCCCTCGGGGCCGAGGACGCAGCGGAACGGCCGCAGCGCGCCGACCAGCACCTTGACGCCGATCACCACGATCCCCAGGGCGACCAGCATCCGCAGCACCGGCCCGTCGCCGGCGACGGCGAGCACCATCACCCCGCCCGCCACGCAGACGAGGGCCAGCGGCAGGACCCCTCGGTTGCGGTGCAGCTCCATGTCGTTCCCCCCGTTCCCGTCGCCGGTGTCCGGGTGCATCATCCGCCAATCGCGCAAGGCGTGGTTGCCCCGCCACCGGGTAGGGAACCCTGTGGACATGAGCAGCTACCGCGACCCGACCCTCCGCGGCGACGTGCATCCGTCGGAGGAGGAGATCGACCCGACCGGCGTGGGTCCCGAGCCAGCCGGGCCGGCGTACGCCACGGCCCCGGCGCCGCCGCCGGCCCCCGAACCCGAGCCCGACCCGATTCCCCATCCCGGGCCGCCGCCCCGGACCGCCGGGGAACGGTCGATCGCCCGCTGAGTGGGACCGGCTCAGACCTGCCGCATCACCTCGGCGGCGACCAGCTCCAGGTGGTCCAGATCGGCCAGGTCGAGCACCTGGAGATAGACCCGCTCGCTGCCGATCTCCGCGTACCGGCCGAGCTTGTCGACGACCTCGGCGGGGGTGCCGGCGGCCCCGTTGGCGCGCAGCTCGGCGGGCTCCCGGCCGATCGCCGCGGCGCGCCGGGCCACCTCGGCCTCGTCCCGGCCGCAGCAGAGCACGAGGGCGTTGGACCAGGTCATGGTCGACGGGTCCCGGCCGATCTCGGCGCAGGCGTCCGTCACCCGCTGGAACTGCGCCGCCGAGTCCTCGACCGAGGCGAACGGCAGGTTGAACTCGTCGGCGTACCGGGCCGCGAGGCGGGGCGTCCGCTTCGGGCCCATGCCGCCGAGCAGGATCGGCGGGCGCGGCTGCTGGACCGGCTTGGGCAGCGCCGGAGAGTCGCTGACCGGGTAGTACTTGCCGGGGAAGTCGAAGGTCTCCCCGGCCGGCGTCTCCCAGAGCCCGGTGATGACCGCGAGCTGCTCCTCCAGCCGGTCGAACCGCTCCCCCAGCGGCGGGAACGGGATGCCGTACGCGGCGTGCTCCTCGGCGTACCAGCCGGTGCCGATGCCCAGCTCGACCCGGCCGCCGCTCATCTGGTCGACCTGGGCGACGGTGATGGCCAGCGGCCCGGGGAGCCGGAAGGTGGCCGCGGTCATCAGGGTGCCGAGCCGGATCCGTTTGGTGTCCCGGGCCAGGCCGGCCAGGGTGGTCCAGGCGTCGGTCGGGCCGGGCTCGCCGCTCACCGAGCCCATCTTCAGGTAGTGGTCGGAGCGGAAGAAGGCGCCGAAGCCCGTCTCCTCCGCGCGGCGGGCCACGTCGAGCAGCTGGTCGTAGCCGGCGCCCTGCTGGGGTTCGGTGAAGATCCGCAGTTCCATGCCCCGAGCATAGGAAGCGGGTCGGCCCGCCGTGCCCGCGCATCGTATTCCTTGACAGGCATATGAACCGTGGGGCATATTGAGGGCGTGTCCGGGGACGCCTTCGCCGTGCTGGCCGAGCCCACCCGACGCCGCATCCTCGACCGGCTCCGCCGGGCGGAGAGCAGCGTCGGTGACCTCGTGGACGCGCTCGGCATGAGCCAACCGGCCGTCTCGAAGCACCTCAAGGTGCTGCGCGAGGCCGGCCTGGTCAGCTGCCGCACCGCCGCCCAGCAGCGGATCTACCGGCTCGACGTCGGCCCGCTGCGCGACGTGGACGACTGGCTCGGGCCGTACCGGCGGATGTGGTCGGAGCACCTCGACGCCCTGGAACGCCATCTCGACAGTCAGGAGTGACCATGGAGCGCGACAGCTTCCGGCCCGGCCCACTCGCCGACGTGGCCTGGGCGCCGGCCGGCGACCGGTGGGATCTCGTCCTCGTCCGCGACCTGCGGCACCCACCGGAGAAGGTGTGGGCCGCCCTCACCGAGCCGGACCGGCTCGCCCAGTGGGCGCCCTTCCTGGCCGACCGTGACCTGGGCACCCCCGGGCCGGTCACGCTCGACACCGTCGACGGCGACCGGAGCTGGCCCGCCCCGGCCACCGTGCGGCGCGCGGAGCCGCCCACCCTGCTCGAATACACCTGGGGCGACGGCCTGCTGCGCTGGGAACTGGCCGGCACCGAGACCGGCACCCGGCTGACCCTGCGGCACCGCTTCGACGACCGCGCGCTGGGCGCGAGCATGGCCGCCGGCTGGCACCTCTGCCTCGACGTCGCCGGCCACCTGCTCGACGGCGACCCGGTCGGCCCGATCCGGGGCGCCGAGGCCAAGGAGTTCGGCTGGGACGAGCTGCGCGCCGCGTACGCCGAGCGCCTGGACGACTGACCGGCCTCAGCGCGCGCCGGCCGGGGCGTCCGGCAGGGTGATCGCGGTGGCCGCCCGGCGGATCGGCTCGGTGACCCGGCGGATCATCCGCTCCCGCCCGGGCAGGCGCGGCATGAGCCGCAGCATCAGCGTCTGGAACCGGATCTGCGCGGCCGAGGAGAGCACCATCCCCTTGAGGTTGCGCTCGGCCAACTGCTGGTTCGCGGTCACGAACGGGCGCATCCGCCGCTCGTAACCGGCGAACCCGGCCACCGGATCCCCACCGGCCTCGGCCAGCGAGGTGGCCAGCACGTACGCGCCGACGATTCCGAGGCTGGTGCCCTGCCCCGAGGCCGGCGACGGGCCGTAACCGGCGTCGCCGACGAGTCCGATCCGGCCGGTGGACCAGCGCTCCATCCGCACCTGGCTCATCGGGGCGAAGTAGAAGTCCGGTGCGTCGGCGGCGGCGAGCAGCGCGGGCACCCGCCAGCCGGCCCCGCCGAACGCCCGGGCCAGCGCCGCCCGCTGGGCGGGCAGGTCCCGGTGGTCGGGCTCCTCGGCGGGCGAGGGGAAGAGGAACAGCGCCCGGGCGTCCGGCGCGCCGGCGGTGCGGTAGACCCCGACGCTCCGGCCCGGCGCCGGGTGCATGAGCTCGACCCGCTCCTCGCCGAACTCGGCCGGGACCGTGCAGATCGCGATGTGGTGCCCGAGCGGGCGCAGGTGCGCCGCGGCGGGGCCGAACGCCAGCCTGCGTACCGTCGAGTGCAGCCCGTCGGCGCCGACCACCAGGTCGAAGCGGCGGCGCCCGCCCCCGGCGAAGGTCACGTCCACCCCGTCGGCGGCCGGGCGCAGCGCGGAGATCGAGTCGCCGAAGAGGTATTCCACGTCGCCGGTGGCCTCGACGAGCAGCCGGGCGAGATCGCCGCGCATCAACTCGACGTCGTCGCCCTCCCGGCCGCCGAAGAGCGCGGCGTCCATGGTGGCCAGTTGGGCGCCGGACGCGTCCACGAAGCGGGCCAGCCGCATCCCGGTGTCGCGCCGGCGCACCTGCTCGCGCAGGCCCATCCGGTCCAGCACGGTCAGCGCCGCGCCCCGGACGTCCACCTTGTAGCCCCCGTCGCGCAGCGCCGGGGCGCGCTCGACGACGGTCGGCCGGAAGCCGTGGCGGCGCAGCCACCAGGCGAGCGTGGGGCCGGCGACACCGGCGCCGGAGATCAGCACATCAGTCATGCCACGACGGTACAAGCGTGTTAGACGTTTGTGCAAGACACTTGTTCAAGGAATCCGCTAGGCTGACGGCATGGGAAATCGGGAGGACCTGCTCGCCGGGGCCAAGCGCTGCCTGATGGAGAAGGGCTACGCGGCCACCACGGCCCGGGACGTGGCCGGCGCCGCCGGCACCAGCCTGGCCGCCATCGGCTACCACTTCCGCACCACGAAAGCGCTGCTCAACGAGGCGCTCGTGGAGGCCATGGCGGAGTGGGGCGAAGAGCTGGCACGCGCCCTCGCCGAGGACGCCGGACCGGAGGCCACGCCCGAGCAGCGCTTCGAGGCGGCGTGGGAGCGGATCATCGAGTCGTTCGCCCGGCTACGGCCGCTCTGGGCCGTCCAGTTCGAGCTGATCGCGCAGCTGGACCGCGCACCCGAGCTGCGGGAGGCGTTCGCCGGGGTCACCCGTCAGGCCCGGCTCGGGCTGGCCCAGGTCTTCCACCGGCTCGATCCGGCCCTCGACGAGTCGACCGCGCTCGCCCTCGGCGCCTTCCACCAGGCGCTGATCGGCGGCGTCGCGGCCCAGTGGCTGGTCGACCCGGACGCGGCGCCCTCCGCGCGGGAGCTGACCCGGGCGCTGCGGGTCCTCAGCGCCGAGTTCCGCCAGGGCTGACCGAGGCCCGCCTCGGCGGTCCCGCGGGGCTCGGCCTGGGCGGACCGGCCGCGGTCAGGCCGCGCGGTGGTGGGCGGCGATCATCGGCGCGGCGGTCCGGCCGACGAAGATGAAGGTCTCCCGGGCCGCCTCGGCCGCCTCGGCCAACTCGGCCGCGGACCAGTCGCGGGCGGCCAGCGCGATCCGGAAGTCCCGCCAGTCCCGCCCCGGCGCCCGGCCGCTGCGGCGGAAGAACGCGGTCGCCTCGCCCTCGGCGAGACCGAGCCGCCGCTCCACCACCGGGGCGATCACGCTGCCGCCCAGCGCGCTGCCGAGCAGCACGTACCGGCCGCCGACCGCCCGGGCCGGGGTGTCGAACCGGACGCCGGCGTCCGGCTCTTCCATGGGCGCCGGCGGCGCGGTGTCGAGGGCGGCCAGGTCGGCGTCGAGCAGGTCGGTCGCCGCGCCGAGCCGGGGGTCGAGCCGCAGCCCGGCCCAGTCCGCGGCGGCGAGGTCGCGTTCCAGCGGGGCCCACGCGGCACGCAGCGCGGCGAGCACGGCGGCCAGGTCGGCCCGGGTCCGGATCCGGCCGGGCAGGTCCAGGTCGCGTTCCAACGCCAGATGGTGGTCGCGGGTGCCGGTCCGCAACGCGGCCAGCATCGTCGACACCATCTCCGGCCGCGCGTGCTCAGGCATCCGGCAAGTATGCCCGCCGCCGGCAGCGGATACGCATCGACCCGCTCCCACGGATGGCGGCAGGGGGTGGCGACGATGCGTTGTCACCGATCTGATATGGCGACCGGCGGGCGGGTCGAAAATGGTCGAGCGTGACGCCTCTCCATTGCCGGCGTCGAATTCGAGGACGAATGGTTCCGCCCCACGCAGGGCGGTCTAAGAACGGCCTGAACCGCCCGTTCGACCACGAACCACCAGCGTGGACGCCGCGGGGAAGCCTTCCCACCTCGGCCCGGCCGACCGAATTCGGCAACGAATATCTGTGCGCAGATCCACATTCCCCGCAGTCTCGATTGGCTTTGCCGCGATGACGTCGGTAGGTTTCCAGCCGGCCCCTTGTGGCCCGCTGAATGTGACCGATGCTGATATCGACGGACGAGACGCGAAGATGGCCACCGATGGCGTACCGCCAGCGGTTTTCATCGGAGAGGGAATCGTGCCCGCGCTCGCGGTGAAGTCGCTCTACAAAATATTCGGTAGCCGGACCGACGAGGCGATGAGGCGCCTCGCGGGTGGCGCGCCGCGCGCGGAGGCCCTCGCCGGGCTCCCGGCCACGGCCGCCGTGATCGACGCGAACTTCGAGGTACGCCCCGGCGAGATCTTCGTCGTGATGGGCCTGTCCGGCTCCGGCAAGTCCACCCTCATCCGGATGCTCAACGGCCTGCTCCGCCCCACGAAGGGCAGCGTGCGGGTCGACGGCGTCGAACTGACCACGCTCAAGCCGGCCGCGCTGCGCAAGCTGCGGCGCGAGAAGATCAGCATGGTCTTCCAGCACTTCGCACTGATGCCGCACCGGACGGTGCTGGAGAACGCCGGGTACGCGCTGGAGGTCGCCGGCCTGCCGAAGGCCGAGCGGCGCGAGCGTGCCCTGGAGGCGCTGCGCATGGTCGGCCTGACGGAGTGGGCGGACAAGCTGCCCCACGACCTGTCCGGCGGCATGCGGCAGCGGGTCGGGCTGGCCCGCGCGCTCGCGGCCGGCACCGACATCCTGCTGATGGACGAGGCGTTCTCGGCGCTCGACCCGCTCATCCGCCGGGAGATCCAGGACCAGCTCCTGGAGCTCCAGGCCGAGCTGGGCAAGACCATCATCTTCATCACCCACGACCTCAACGAGGCGATGCGCCTCGGCGACCGGATCGCGGTGATGCGGGACGGCCGGATCGTGCAGATCGGCACCGCCGAGGAGATCCTCACCGACCCGGCCAACGGCTACGTGGCGCAGTTCGTGGCCGACGTGGACCGGACCCGGATCCTCACCGCCGCATCGGTGATGGAGAAGCCGCACCACGTGCTGGACGTCAACGCCGGTCCCCGGGTGGCTGCCAAGGCACTGCGTGAGAGCCAGACCTCGGTGGTGTATGTGACGGGGCCGATGAAGGCGTTCCTCGGCACGGTCACCGAGGACGAGGTGCTGCGCGCGCTGCGCGAGGGCCGGCCCAACCTCGACGGGTACGTCTCCACCGAGCGGGTCCGCACGGTCACCGAGGACACCGCGGTGGCCGACCTCTTCGCCGACTGCGCGGAGAGCCAGCACCCGGTGGCCGTGCTGGACGACCGGGGCCGGCTGGCCGGGGTGATCCCGCGGATCACCCTGCTCAGCGCGCTGGCCAGCAGCATGCCTGACGAGACGTCCCCGGTCGACGAGAGCACGCCGGCCGAGCTGGAACTCGCCGGCGGGAAGGAGGGGGCGGCGTGAGCAGCCTCGAATCGCCGCTCGACGCCGGGCTGCCCCGGGTGCCGCTGGGCGCCTGGACGGAGTCCGCCGTCGACTGGGCCACCCGCACCCTCGGCCCGTTCTTCGACACGGTCGCGACCGTGGTCGACGCCCTGGTCCGCCCGCTCGACCAGCTGCTCACCGGCGTGCCGGCGGTGGCGGTCGTGGCGGTCCTGGCCGCGCTCGGCTGGTGGCTGCGCGGCTGGAAGTTCGGCCTCGGCACCGCCGTGGGCCTCGGCCTGGTGGCCGGGATGCCCTACTGGGAGGAGACCATGAGCACCCTCGCGCAGGTGCTCGTGGCCAGCGTGCTCGCCCTGCTGCTGGCGATCCCGCTGGGCGTCTTCGTCGCGGAGAACAAGCGCGCGTCCACGGTGGCCCGGCCGGTGCTGGACCTCATGCAGACCATGCCGGCGTTCGTCTACCTGATCCCGGCGATCTTCTTCTTCGGCATCGGCACCGTGCCCGGCGTGCTGGCCACGCTGGTCTTCAGCATGCCGCCCGGCGTACGCCTGACCGAGCTCGGCCTGCGCCAGGTCGACAAGGAGATCGTGCAGGCCGCCGAGTCGTTCGGCGCGCCGCCGTGGATGGTGCTGCTGCGTACCAAGCTGCCGCTGGCCCTGCCGACCATCATGACCGGGGTCAACCAGGTGATCATGCTGGCCCTGTCCATGGTGGTCATCGCCGGCATGGTCGGCGCCGGCGGCCTCGGCGACGTGATCATGTTCGCGCTCTCCCAGGTCGAGGTGGGCAGCGGCTTCGAGGGCGGGATCGCCGTCGTGGTCCTCGCCGTGGTGCTCGACCGGCTCACCGACTCCGTGGGCGACCGGTTCCCCTCCGCGCGGGCCCAGCGCCTCGCGCGCCAGGCCGCCTGACCGTCGCCCTCCGCGCCGGCACCCCTGTTCCCGCGTACGCGGGTCCGCCGGCCCGTTCCGCAACCGGAAGGACAACCCTGTGTTCACGACCATGAAGCGCATCCTCGCGCTCGCGGTGACCGCCACCCTGGCGCTGGCCGGCGCGGCCTGCACCGCCGAGTCGAACGGCGCCGGCAACGGCAAGAAGATCACCATCGGCTACATGGCCTGGGACGAGGCGATCGCCGCCTCCCACCTGTGGCAGCACATCCTGGAGGAGAAGGGCTACCGGGTCCAGCTCAAGAACCTGGAGGCCGGCCTCGTCTACGGCGGTCTCGCCGGCGGCGACATCGACCTGTTCCTGGACGGCTGGCTGCCCCAGACCCACGCCTCCTACCTCGAGAAGTACGGCGACAAGCTGGAGAAGCTCGGCGTCTGGCACGACGACGCCAGCCTGAGCATCGCGGTGCCGAAGTACGTCGAGGGCGTCGACTCCCTGGACGACCTGGCCGCCAGGGCCGGCACCTTCGGCGGGCAACTGACCGGCATCGAGCCGGGCGCCGGCCTCACCAAGGCCACCCAGGAGAAGGTGCTCCCCGGCTACGGCCTGGACGGCGCCATGAAGCTCAAGACCTCCTCCACCCCGGCCATGCTCGCCGCGCTCGACGGCGCGATCGCCGACCAGAAGCCGATCGTGGTCACCCTCTGGCACCCGCACTGGGCCTACGCCAAGTACGAGCTCAAGGACCTGGCCGACCCGAAGGGCACCCTCGGCCAGGCCGAGCAGATCAACACCTTCGGCCGCAAGGGCTTCGGCAAGGACTTCCCCGAGGTCACCTCGATGCTGGCCAAGTTCAAGATGGACGGCCAGCAGCTCGGGTCCCTGGAGGACCTCATGTTCAACACCCACAAGGGCGACGAGGAGAAGGCCGTCGAGGAGTGGCTCAAGGCCAACCCCGACTACCTGAAGACGCTCGCCTGACCTGGACGGGGCCCGCCGGCCGCCCGGCGGGCCCCGCTGTCATCGCGGGCGCCGCCGGCGCAGCCAGCCGGCGCCGGCGCTGACCACCGTCGCCCCGATGGCGGTGCCGATGGCGACCAGCGCCGCCCCCACCGCCCAGAGCCCGGTGTCGTCCGTCGACGCGGCCCGCGCCGCCCAGGCCGCGGTGAAGGCCACCGTCATCACCGGCGCCACCAGCCACGGGCTCCAGAACCAGCCGCCCACGGCGGCGATCACGATCAGGGTCAATACGGCGCCGGCCACCTGCCATACCGCGTACGGGCCGCTCGTCGCGCCGGTCTGCGGATCGACCGTGTAGCCCGATTCCCAGCCCAGCCAGGCCCACCAGGCACCGACCGTCGCGGCCGCCAGGAGCAGACCGCCGAGCAGGGTACGCGTCCTCTTCGTCACGGCCCCGATCCTGCCGGGTGGCGGCGCCGCGCGGATGAGCATCCGTACTCGGGTGGCCGCTACGGCGGCAGGATGCGCACCCCCGGCCATCGTCTGCCCGGCTCGTGGCGCGCGAGGCGGGCGCGGGACAGCGCGAGCGTCACCCGCCGCCGGTTGCGCCGCCATACCCCGTCGAGCAGATCGTCCAGCCCGAGCGGGGCACAGACGTGCAGCGTCCCGCCAGCGTCGAGACGCACCGCCACACAGGTTGCGGTCTCGGGCCAACTGGCCACCGCCTCCGCCACCGAGCGGAGCGCGTCGACGGGACCGGCGCCGAACACGCTCTCGTACCAGATGTGCACCGCGGCCTGGTTTGTCGCCTCCCACGGGATCGCCGGATCGTGGCGTCGGAGCAGCTCGGTCGCCGTGCCGTCACCGCTCCGGGTGAGATCGCCGGGGTCGAAGTACGCGACGTCGACGTCCCGAACGTCCCGCGGGTCGAAGCCGCCGCCATACCGCCGGCCCCAGACCAGGTCCCGCAGGACACCCGCCCCCACCCAGGCGTCCGGTAGACCCGCCTCCCGCACGACCGCCAGCACGTCGAGAAGCCACGGACACGCCGCGATCACCTCGGCCAGCTCGGCTGTCCGGGGGCCGCTCGGCTCAGTGGTCTCTATCCGCGTCCGATCATGCATGCGGTCACCGACGGGCCGGTCGCTGCCAGATCGCTTCCCACTGGGTCCACTGCCCCGGAGCGGGTGGTGTGCGTTCGGTGCGGTCAGGTCGGAGCGCGAGCAGCGCGGGCCAACCTTCGAACAACTGCTGGAGTTCCTCCCCGCTGAAGAAGTGGATGTCCAGCCCGCTCTTCGCTCCCGCGGTGTAGCGGACGGTGAACCCTCCGTGCGGACCGCGCTCGGTGACCTCGTGCGCCGGCCACACGTCGGTGCCAGTCGCGTTGACCCGGACGCACAACAGGCCGCCGGGCTCGACCCGCCGCTGCGCGGCGCGCACGTGCCGGTGCGCCTGCTCGCGGTCGCCGTGCTGGAACACCTGGATCCCAACCAGGAGTGGCCAGGTTCGGCCGGCCGGCAGGGACTCCAGGTCGCCGTGCCGGAGCCGATCCGCCCGGTCGGGCCGGCGTCGGGCGAGCTGACGGACCGCCTCGTCGGAGACGTCCAGGCCGAGGACGTCGATCCCGCCGTCGACCAGGGGCAGGAGATTCCGGCCGTTGCCGCAGCCGACGTAGAGGCCGGAGCGGATGCCCTCCCTGGTGGCGGCCGCGAGGATGTCGTCGACGAAGGCCACGGGCGGCTCGTCGACGTACCGGCCGCGTCGGTACTCCTCGTTCCACGCGGCGGAGGGGGTCTGGGACCTCGACATGGCCTTCCTCCTTCACCTCAGCGTCCAGCTGATCGCGGGCGGCCGGACCCGGGCGCAGAGCGGCCCGCCGTCGGCGCCGGTCAACCGGAGCCGGCCGACCAGCACACCGGTTCGTTCGTGCCCGGCACGGAGCAGCTCGGTCGGAATGTCGCCGAACATGAGCTTCGCCCGGCGGAACATCTCGAACCGGCCGTCCGTCACGGCACCCCAGCTGAGGTAGAGGAACCGTGCCCCGACCCGCCCGTGCACCCACGGCCCGCCGACGTCGAGCAGCCCGTCCACCTCGCGGCTGGTGATCTCGACCTGCCAGGCCGCTTCCACCGCGTCGGCCGGTATCCGGTCGACCACCTCGGCCTTGCGCTGCATCCCCACGTGCACGTTGCGGAGCCGCAGCAGGTCCGCCTCGGCACCGGCGCGCCGCCCCGGCAGGTCGCTGCCCTCGATCCGGATCAGCATCCCCCGACTCTAGGACGGGCCACCGACGGATCTGCTCTGTCAGGATCGGCGCATGGCAAACGTCTGGTCCGGTGTCACGATCGACTGCCTCGACCCCGAGCGGGTGGCCCGATTCTGGAGCACCCTGCTCGATCGCGAGCCCGGCCCGTCGGAGGAAGGCTGGGTCTACCTCGGCGAGCGAGGTGACCCGCAGCCGCGGCTGGTGTTCCAGCCAGTGCCCGAGCCCCCAACGGGCAAGGTGCGCATCCACCTCGACATCTCCGTCACCGACATCGACGAAGCCACGGCGACGGTCGTCGAGCTCGGTGGCCGGTTCACCGGTGAGCGGCACGACTACGCGGAGGGCGTGGTGGTCGTCATGGCCGACCCGGAGGACCACGAGTTCTGCCTGGTCGAGTACCACGGCTGACGGCCGTCGCCACGGGTCACCAGTGGTAGCTCAGGTTCACGGCCAGTGCGGCCACCGCGGTGGTGAAGAAGACGGCCCATCCGACGAGCTGGCGGGAACCCACTCGCAGGTGCGCGAGGAGCGCGCCGACGAAGTACAGCACGAGGCCGCCGGCGGCGAGTGTCCCCAGCAGTGGCACGGCGAACCCGGCCAGCAGCCCCAACGAGCCCGCCGCCAGCAACATGCCCAGGACCGGCACCCACGATCGTGGCACGCGCTTCATGTCCGCCTGGGCCTTCGGATAATCATGGCCGATCAGGTAGGTGACGGCGGCGATGCCGTTGAAGACCGCGGCGAGGATGGTGACCGTGACATAAGCGGCGAACAAGATCTCTCCCTTGTGGTTGTTCGCCAAGGACGGGCCAGCCCCTCTGGATGTGACGGGCGGTGAACTCTGGCGCGAGCCAGGTTGATGGATTCCGTCCAGCACCGATCGGCGTGTCGTTCAGCTCGCCCGTCAGCCGTAGTCGCGCTCGCATGAGGCGTACAGGGAGAGGACCGCCAGACGGCCAGACGCCACGAGCGCACGCTCGTCGGCGGGTAGCTCCGTGAGGTTCCATTCGTCGTGGGGCTCGCGGTCACGCTGGTACCGGTACACCACCACCCGGCATTGACCGCTCGCCTCGCTGGCTCCTTCACCCTCCAGGAGCCGATCCCAGACCGCGAAGGATCCATCGGTGGGCTGCAGGGTGAGCGCAGGGCCTGAGAAGACCTGCCTCGGTTCGATGCGGCTCGGGCCGACATAGATGTACTCGAGATTGCAGTTGCAGTTTCCCTGACCGCCCACACCCACTCGGCGGTACGCGGGGTCCACCTGCACCTGGCTCAGATACTCGCGGGCATGCTTCGGGCTGTCGGGCAGCAGCAGTGCCAGCGCCCCCAGGCAGCCGAGCAGCCCTAGCATCAACGAGCCGACCGAAGCGCATGCGACGGCGATCCAGACCCGTTTGCGAAGGCTCATGGCTCGCCCCTTCCCGCCGCCACTCCCCCGCCATCCGTCGACCTCTTGCGGACGAGATGGGACCGCTCACCTCGGGCTCGTGGTGCGCGTGACGGGGGGCGGGTCGCGGTGTCCGATATTCAGTCCCGGGATCATTCCGGGGACCTACCAGTGCCCGCCCCCCGTAGCCGCGCTGTCCCACAGGGGGTTGCTCTGACCGGCCAACTGTGCCGCACCGTAGCAGGCGGGCACGACATCACGCCGGGTGCTCTTTGACGGCCGGCCGTGAGCGGTGACCGCACCGTCATTTCGGAAGGACGGAGATGACTGCTAGCGCCGCAGATGGTGCCACCTACCGGAGCGAGGGAGCCGCCCGACATGATCCTCAAAGGGCGCCGCGGAGGCCTTCACGGTCCGCGACACGGGCGCGCACCGCGGCATGGCCGAACCGCCGGCGATGGGCCGCCACGCCCCGTAGCGATCGGATCTCGGCAGATCCGGACGTCTGGGTGTCCCCTTTGGCTGGAGCGAGCTTGTCCTATCCCTGTGCTCTAATCCCGTCATGGATGTCGTCGTCACAGGCGCACTCGTTGAAAACGGCGCGGTCCTGCTAGTACACCGCAGGCCGACCAAACGGGTATACCCAGATGTCTGGGATCTGCCCGGGGGGCAGGTCGAAGCGGGTGAGTCGGAACTACAAGCCCTCGCGCGTGAGATGCACGAGGAGCTCGGTGTTCACATTGTGGCGGAGTCCGCTTCACGCTTGGGCGTCTTGCATGCCGGCAGTGGTGAGGACGCCGTTCACGTGGGCGTCTGGCAAATTGGAGACTGGGCTGGCTCTCCGACCAACCGTGCACCTGACGAGCATGACGACATCGCCTGGGTCGGGATCAGCGAGCTGGGCGGCCTTCCCCTCGTGCATGGCGTCTTGGCGGCATTGGTTCGTTCTCTGCCTGAGTTTGAGTGCGACCGCAGGCACACAGATGTCACCGACTGTAACCAGGACGACCGAGGAACCAAGGCCGACTGTCGTGCATGTGCTGGGACGGATTCGTCAAGCAGACGGTGGGACCAGACAGACTTGTCAGAGCTGCTTCGGGCCGGTGCGGACCGGCGGCGCCGGTCCTGATCTTGACGCCGTCCGCCCGGTTCCCCCGCCGTTCGTCGCCCCCTCGCGGACTGGGATGCGGACCGGTCGCCGCCGGTGGCCGTGGGCAGCGCACGCTCGGCCGGTTGATTTTCCGGCCGGCGTTCAGCGATCGGCGTCCCAGTCCTCCGCGCTCCGGTAGACAGGGACAAGGTTGATAGCCATTGGCTCCGTCCGGCCTTCGGCCTGCCAGATGTCCAGGACCTTCTGCGCCTCGGCCTCGGTAGTGAACGCGCCGGCCTGGTACACGATGCCGTCTTCGTCGTCCCGCATTAGGACGGCCTCGTACAGGATCTCTGGCGGGCCGGGTGCAGACACAGCGGCAACCTACCTGACGGCGCCGTCCCATCGGGCGCGCGACGGGCGGCGCTACGCCGCCGCTCTGGAGCGCATTCGGTCGCGCTTACTCGACGCCTACCCGGATTTTGGTTGTGTCTCGGACCTGATGGTGGCAGTGAGGCATACGCGAACGCTGCCTCGGGAGGGCAGGTCGAGCACGGGTATCGAGTACTCGGTTCACGGCGCTGGCTGTCGGATGACCGATCAGCGAGGCCGGGAGGTCGACGTTGACCTGGTCGACGGTGTCGAGGCATTCGACGCCTGGCGAATCAAATGGTTCCTCGACGAACAGTCGGACTCCCGCCCCGTGGTGGAGGAACTGCGTACGGCATGCTCCTACCTTTCGAGCCTGGGCGAACTGCGAGAAGTTCAGGTCGGCGGCTGGTACGCCCTGCCGTATCGCTGATTCGAGTCGCTCACCGTCAGTTTGGAAGAGCGCGCTCAACCGGTCGTGATGCCCGAAGCGCCTGCGGCCGGAGGCCGGTCAGGTTGCCTCTCGTGACCGCTGCGCGCCACGACTACTGGCCCCTGATGGCCTGGGTGCCGTGGCTGCACAGGAGGACGATCCTCGTGTAGGCGCACGGCATACGATGATCTCCCATGCTGCCATTCGTCTTGTTGCATGGCCTCATTGGCCCCCTCGCCGACGCCCGTACGATTTCGTTGCTGAGGCCCGCCACCGTTGTCTGCCCCGACCTGCTGGGCTACGGAACCGAAGCCGACGCTGACCCAGCCGGCATCACCATCGAGGCCCAGATCGAATATGTGCGCGCCATCACCGACCGCACCGTCCCCGACACCCGGGTTCACGTCGTCGGGCATTCCGTAGGCGGGATCATCGCCATGGTGTTCGCGCACCGCTTCCCGCACCGGGTGGCGTCGGTTATCAACGTCGAGGGGAACTTCACCCTCGCTGACGCCTTCTGGTCGGCGCAGCTTGCCCGTATGTCGCCCGCCGAGGTATCCGACCTGCTGGAAGCCGACCGCGCCGACCCAGCGCGGTGGCTCCGGGACGGGGGCGTCGAGCCGACTGAAGAACACCTTCGATCGGCTGCTGAGGCGCTCGCCTACCAGCCGGCAACCACCGTGCGGGCAATGGCGCAAGCCGTCGTCGAGTTCACCGGCGCGGCCGGATACGAACCGCTGCTACGGGACGTCTTCGAACACACGCCGGTCCACCTCGTCGCCGGCGAGCGGTCGCGCCCCGGGTGGAGCGTGCCCGCATGGGCGCTGACCGCGGCGGCCAGCTACACCGAGATATCTCAGTCCGGCCACATGGTGATGCTCGAAGCGCCTGAGGCGTTCGGCAACAAACTCAGGAAGCTCGTCGACAACCGCAACATCCATCAGGATCCCCGCAGCCCCGCCTGAAGAGCGGCGCATATGAGGATCGGAAGCTCTTGAGGCGGATCTCCTCGTCGGGCAGTTGTAGACCTTCCAGCCCTTGTGGTGCCCGGCGAGGCGATCCGTGGCGGCGGACCGGCGGCGTCGGTCCGGATCTTGACGCCGTCCGTCCGTGTGCTCGGCAGCATGGCTGAGCTGGGCATTCGCGCTGGTGGGGCGGGCGGGACTCGAACCCGCGACCGAGGGATTATGAGTCCCCTGCTCTAACCCGCTGAGCTACCGCCCCGCTACCGCGCCGGATCGTAACCCGCTCGGCGGATCACCGGCCATCACCCGTCGGGTCGGCTTGATGATCTGGCCGGCACGATGGGCAACGCGAGGATAACAGCGCGCAGCGGATCCGTCGGTGGCGCAGGCGTGGGCCGGAGCACAACCGCGGCCGGTCACCGCCGGAGATCCGTCAGGGTGGCGGCGGTCCCGCTGAACCCGTGCCGCGCAGCTCCGCGAGCACCGCGCCGGCGGCCCGCCAGCCACTCGCGAGGGCCCCCTGGATGGACGGGCTGTCCCGGTGGTCGCCGGCGACGAAGAGACCGTCGCCGAGCGCGACCGGCTTGCGCAGCCGGCCCTGCGGCGGCGGCGCGGCGGGCAGCGCGTCCGGCACGGAGACGGTGGCGACGTGGGTCCAGTCGGCGGTGGGGCGGCCGTAGAGGCGGTCCAGCTCGCGGCGGACCAGCGGCTCGGGCGGGGCCTGCGGGCCGACCACCGAGGTGGCCACCAGGTGCCTGCCGGCGGGCGCGTACGTGGGCGCGGCGTTGCTGACCACCACGGTGTTGGCGACCAGTTCCCGCCGTTCCCCGTCGAGGAGCAGGATCGGCTCGGCCAGCGGCGGGGTGTCGGTGCTGTGGTAGTAGGTCGTGTAGCTGTGCATGCGTACCCCTTGGAGCCGGGGCAGCAGGGTGGCCGCCGCGGGCGGGTCGACGGCGACCACGACGGCGCGGCAGGCGAGGTCGCCGGCCGCGGTGCGGACCCGGCCCGGCCCGACCTCGGCCACCGGGGTGTCCAGGTCGATCAGCTCGGCGGGCAGCGGGCCGGCGACGGCCGCGGGCAGCGCGGCCATGCCTCCGGCGGGCAACCCGATCCGGCCGCGGGCGAACGCGCGCAGCAGGACGGCCAGCACGTGGCTGGAGGTGGCCAGCTCGCGGTCGAGCAGCACGCCGGAGAGAAACGGCCGGAGCAGTTCCTCGATGAACGCGTGGGAGAGCCCGGCCCGGCGCAGCGAGGCCTCCGTGGTGGTCTCGGGCGCGTTGAGCAGCCGGCCGACCGGCAGGGTGGCGCAGCCGGTGGCGAGTGCGGCGAAGCGCAGCCGGTCGACCAGCGACCCGACGCCCGCGGCGACCGTGCCGGGCACGCCGGCGGGGTCGCGCAGCGGGTTCACCAGGCGGTCCAGCCGGTCGCCGCGGCGGACCAGCACCCCGGGGGTGAACCAGCCGAGGTCGAGGGCGCCGAGGTCGACCAGACCGCCGAGTCGTGGGTACGCCGTGTTGAGCACCTGGAAGCCACGGTCCAGCAGGTAGCCGTCGACCTCGTCGGTGGCGACCCGGCCGCCGAGCCGGTCGGCGGCTTCCAGCAGCCGCCAGGGCACGCCGGCGCGGTGCAGCCGGCGGGCGGCGGCGAGGCCGGCCAGGCCGCCGCCGACGATGACCACGTCGGTGTCAGCGGGCACCCGCCACCTCCGCTCCGGCCCGGTCGCCGTTCCGGTTGGTCCGGGACAGCCGGCCGGGCCACCAGACTTTCGGCCCGATGTCGTACGCGAGCGCGGGCACCAGCAGCGAGCGGACCACGATGGTGTCGAGCAGCACCCCGACGGCGACCGCCACGCCCAGTTCGACGAGGACCACCAGCGGCAGCACGGCGAGCGCGGAGAAGGTGGCGGCGAGCACGATGCCGGCGGAGGTGATCACGCCGCCGGTGACCGCCAGGCCGGTGAGCACTCCGGCTCGGGTGCCGCGCCGGACCGACTCCTCGCGGACCCGGCTCATCAGGAAGATGTTGTAGTCGATGCCGAGGGCGACCAGGAAGACGAACGCGAACAGCGGGAACGACTGGTCGACCCCGGGGAAGTCGAAGACGTACCTGAAGATCAGCGCGCAGAGGCCGAGCGTGGCCAGGAACGACAGCACCACGGTGGCGATCAGCAGCACCGGGGCGAGCAGGGCCCGCAGCAGCACGGCCAGGATGACCGCGATGACCAGCAGCACCACCGGGATGATGACGTTGCGGTCCCGGGTGGAGGCGTCGGCGGTGTCCACGTTGATGGCGGTGAAGCCGCCGACCACCCCGTCCGCGCCGGGCACCCGGTGCACCGCGACCCGCAGCTCGCGGATGGCGCGTTCGGCGGCGTCGCTGTCCGGCGGGTCGGCGAGGGTGGCCTGCAACTGCACCCGCCCGTCGATCACCTCGGGCGGCCCGGCCGGTCCCTGACGGCTGAACGGGCGGACCGACGACACCCCGGGTACGCCCTGCGCCACCTGGGTGACGTGCTGCGCGGCGGCCTGATTGGTGAAGATGGTGGCCGGGCTGCCGGTGCCGGCCGGGTAGTGGCGGGCGATCACCTCCTGGCCGGCCACCGAGTCGGTGCGCTGGGTGAACAGGTCGGACTGGCCGAGGGTGGTGGCGCCGAGCTGGGTCACCCCGACGGCGAGCGCGGCGAGCGCCACCGCGGTGACGATCCAGACGGTACGCGCGCGGCGCGCCACGAAGCCGGCGATCCGGCCCCAGATGCCGTGCTCGGTCCGCGGGTCGGCGTGGTCGTACCGGGGCCGCCGGGGCCAGAACGCCCACCGCCCGCCGAGCAGCAGCAGGGCGGGGAGAAAGGTGAGCATCACCAGCAGGGTGGCGGCGATGCCGACGGCGCTCACCGGGCCGAGCGCCCGGTTGGAGTTGAGGCTGGACAGCAGCAGGCAGAGCAGGCTGACGATGACGGTGGCGCCGGACGCGATGATCGCCGGAGCGGCGCCCTTCCAGGCGGCCCGCATGGCGTGCCAGGGCCGTTCGTGCCGGTGCAGTTCCTCGCGGTAACGGGCGATGAGCAGCAGCGCGTAGTCGGTGCCGGCGCCGAAGACGAGCACGGTGAGGATGCCCTGGGCCTGCCCGTTGAGCTTGATGACGTCGTTCTTCGCGAGGAAGTAGACGAAGAGCGCGGCCAGCGAGTAGGACATCCCGGCGGCGAGCAGGGGAAAGACCCAGAGCACCGGGCTGCGGTAGACGATCAGCAGGATGACCAGCACCACGACCAGCGTGACCAGCAGCAGCGGCCCGTCGATGGCGGTGAACACCTCGATCAGGTCGGCGAGCAGGCCCGCCGGGCCGGCCACGTCCACGGTCAGCCCGTCCCGGTCGGCGCCGGCGATCTCCCGCAGCCGGTCGACCACCGCGCCGATCTGTTCGCCCTCGGCCGCGTCGATCGGCACGACCACCTGCACGGCCTGCCGGTCCTCGCTGACGATCGGCGGCGGCAGCGGACCGACCACGCCCGGCAGCTGGGCGAAGCGGGCCGCGTCGGCCTGGACCCGCTGCTGGTCGGCGGGGGTGATGCCGGAGGTGCGCTCGTACACGACGAGCGCCGGGGTGGTCTCCCGGTCCACGAAGCCGGCGGCGAGGTCCTGCGCCCGGGTCGCCTCGGCGTCGGCGGGGAGGAAGGAGGCGTTGTCGTTGGTGGCGACGTCGCCGAGCTTCCCGGAGTAGGGCCCGGCGATGCCGCCGACGACCAGCCAGCCGAGCACCACGACGACCGCGATCAGCGTCGCGCTCCAGCGGCTCCGCCCTCCGGCCATCTCCAGCCCACCCTCGAATCGACGCAGAAATCGACGCAGCGGGAGTCTAAGTCGACATCGACCATCCTGCCGGGCGAACCGGCACCCGGGGGCGGAAACCGCCAGCACGAGAAACGCCCGTCGGCGTGGGCCGACGGGCGCTGCGTGGAGCGGAGCTCCCCCGTTTGGACTCGAACCAAAAACCTGCCGGTTAACAGCCGGCTGCTCTGCCAATTGAGCTACGGGGGACCGTAGATCACCCGGCTGCGGATCTCTCCGCGCCGTGCGACGGGGACAAGAGTACAGGACAACGGGGGGTGGTGCGCCAGGGGGTTAACCCCGGTTCCCCCGCCCGGTGGCGGCCTCCGGAACCCGCTCAGAATACCGGACAAATCGCCATCTCGGCACAGGGAGGTATGAGCGGAGAGCAGGATGGGTAGTTAGCCGCCGACAGAGGACACAGGCGCGAGAAGCTCGCTCCCGCCGGGGCCACCCGGTCGGGATCGGCGGCGCGTCAGGTACGGAAGGAGCCGCCATGCGCGGAAAGATCATGTTTCTTGGCGGGCTGGCTGCGGGATTCGTCCTGGGCGCCCGTGCCGGCCGGGAGAAGTACGAGGAACTGGTGGTCCGGGGCCGCAAGGTGCTCGACCACCCGACCGTCCAGGAGGCGGCGGGTGTCGCGCAGGCCCAGGCGACCCGGCTCTACTCGGAGGGCAAGGACAAGCTGGGGCAGACCAAGCTCGGCGAGAAGCTGGGCACCGGCAACGGCAGCAAGCAGGGGCTGACCGAGGCCGACAAGCCGTTCGCCGGCACGCCGGCGACCGTCGGCGCCAAGTCCGGCTCGTCCGGCACGGGCTCGACCGGCTCGTCGACCACGAGCACTCGGTCGTCCGGCACGAGCAACAACCTCTGACGCCAACCGGGCAGCGGGCCGGTCGCCATCGGGCTGCGTGGTGAACGGCCCGGGCGAGGCCCGCGAGGCCGACCTGGGTGTCGCCTCCGGCAACGGCAAGGGCCAGATCTTCGTCAAGGGCCAGG
>NZ_JBEXLR010000054.1:0-39855 GCF_040610095.1 Micromonospora sp. NPDC004540 | reverse complement strand
CTCGCCCACCGCGGAGCGACGGATGCCCTCGCCGACCTGCGCGACGCGCCGCGGTCTCACGACACGACGAAGGGCCCCGGAGCGAACTCCGGGGCCCTTCGTGGTGCGCGGGGATTACTTGGTGAGCGGGGAGAGCTTCGGGTCGTTGGCGTACGCCTCGGCCGCGTTGGCCTTGGTGACGGCCACCGGCGGAAGCAGGTAGGTGTCCACGACCTTGACGCCGTTGTTGTACGACTTGGTGTCGTTCACCTCGGGGGTGTTACCGGCCTGCAGGGCCTTCACCATCTCGATGGTCTGCTTGACCAGGTTCCGGGTGTCCTTGTTGATCGTCATGTACTGCTCGCCAGCCATGATCGACTTGACCGACTCGACCTCGGAGTCCTGGCCGGTGACGACCGGGATCTGCTTGCCGGCGCCCTTGATCGAGGTGATGATCGCGCGGGCCAGGGTGTCGTTCGGGGAGAGGACGCCGTCCAGCTCCTTGTTGCCGTAGGTCGAGGTCAGCAGCTGGTCCATGCGGGCCTGCGCACCCTCGGCCTTCCAGCCCTGGATGGCGGTCTGCTTGACGTCGGTCTGCTTCGAGGCGACGACCACGTTGCCCTTGTCGATCTCCGGCTTGAGCACGTCCATGGCGCCGTTGAAGAAGACACCGGCGTTGTTGTCGTCCGGCGAGCCGGAGAACAGCTCGATGTTGTACGGGCCGTTCGGCTTCTTGGCCTTCATGCCGTCCAGCAGGGCCTGGCCCTGGAGCTGGCCGACCTTGAAGTTGTCGAACGCGACGTAGTAGTCGAGGTCCGGGGTGTTGGTGATCAGGCGGTCGTACGCGATGACCTTCGCGCCGGCGGCGTGCGCCGCGGCGACCTGGGTCGACAGCTGCGCGGCGTCGGTCGCGCCGATGACGATGACCTTCGCGCCCTTGGTCACCATGGCGGTGATCTGGGCCTGCTGGTCGGCGACGGTGGTCGACGCGCCGGCGTACTGCACGTCGCTCTTGAAGCCGGCCTCCTTGAGGCCGTTGGTGAACAGGTCACCGGCGAGGACCCAGTTCTCCGAGGTCTTCGACGGCAGGGCGACGCCGATCAGGGAGTCGGCCGCGAAGCCCTTGGTGTCGCCCTTCGAGCCGCCGGTGTCGCCGTCGCGGCCGGAGCCGCAGGCGGTGGCGGTCAGGGCCAGCGCCGCGATGGCGCCGATGGCCATCGATTTGCCGATCAGTTTACGCATGGCTGGATGGTGCCCTTCTGGAGTGGTGATACGGGGTGTGAGGCGGGGTGGAACGTCAGCTCGGCACGGCCGTGCGGGCGGTTTCCCGGTCCGCGCCGGGCGGCGCCGTGGGCGGGGCGGGAGTGTCGCGGCGGAACGAGCGGGTGAGGCTCCCGATGATGGAGAAGCGACCCTGCTTCTTGTTGTAGACGTCGACCGCGACGGCCAGCAGCAGCACCAGGCCCTTGATGATCTGGACCTTGTCGGTACCCACGCCCTGGAGCTGGAGACCGTTGTTGAGCACCGCCATCACCAGACCGCCGACAATCGAGCCGCTGATGGTGCCGATGCCGCCGGCGACGGCCGCGCCACCGATGAAGACCGCGGCGATCGCGTCCAGCTCCCAGCCGTTGCCGTCCTGCGGCCCGGAGGCCGCCGAGCGGGCCACGAAGATCATGCCTGCCAGGGAGGCCAGGATGGCCATGTTCATCATGACGAAGAAGTTGACCCGCTTGAGCTTCACACCGGAGAGCTCCGCGGCCCGAGAGTTGCCACCGACGGCGTAGATGTGCCGGCCGCCGGCGGTGTTCCGGGTGTAGAAGGAGTAGGCCAGCACCAGCGCCACCAGGATGATGCCGGAGACCGGGAAGCTCGTGCCGACCCGGCCGCTGGCGAACCGCAGCGACGCGAAGACGATCACGCCGACCATGACGGCCATCCGGAGCACCGAGATCCACATCGGGGCCGGTTCGGCGTCCATCTCGCGCCGGGTCTTGCGGGCCTGGAACTCCCGCCACACCACCGCCACGCACGCGGCGAGGCCGAGCAGCAGCGTCAGGTTGTTGTAGCCGGTGTCCGGGCCGACCTCGGGCAGGAAGCCCGAGCCGATCACCCGGAAGCCCTCCGGCACCGAGATCGTGTTCGCGTTGCCGATGAACTGGTTGCCGCCTCGGAAGAGCAGCATGCCGGCCAGGGTGACGATGAACGCCGGCACCCCGACGTAGGCGACCCAGAAGCCCTGCCAGGCGCCGATGATCGCGCCGATCACCAGGCCGAACAGGATGGCGACCGGCCAGGGCAGCGACCACTCCGCCATCGACTTGGCCACCAGGATGCCGGTGAACGCGGCAATCGAGCCGACCGAGAGGTCGATGTGCCCGGCGACGATCACCATGAGCATGCCGATGGCCAGGATGAGGATGTAGGAGTTCTGGTTGAACAGCGCGATCAGGTTGTCCGATCGCAGGGTCAGGCCGTTGGTCCAGATCTGGAAGATCAGGACGATCAGCACCAGCGTGAAGATCATCCCGAACTGGCGGGCGTTGGACGTGGTCCCTCCGAAGAGGTTCTTCTGCAGGTCCTTGATTCGGCTCATCGTGTCTGCATCTTCTTCGTCGAGGTCATCTGCTTCATGAGGGTTTCCGGGTCCGCGTCCTGCCGGGCGATCTCGCCGGTGATGGTGCCTTCGAACACGGTGTAGATGCGGTCGCACAGCCCGATCAGCTCGGGGAGCTCCGAGGAGATGACGACGACGCCCTTCCCCTGGTCGGCGAGCCGCTGGATGATGCCGTAGATCTCGTACTTGGCGCCCACGTCGATGCCGCGGGTCGGCTCGTCGAGGATCAGGAGGTCCGGGTCCGTGAACATCCACTTCGCCAGGACGACCTTCTGCTGGTTGCCGCCCGACAGCTTGGAGACGCCCTCGTCGACCGTCGGCGCCTTGGTGCGCAGCTCCCGGCGGTAGGACTCGGCCGCCTTGTACTCCTCGACCTCGTCCAGGACGCCGTGGTGCGAGATCTTCGACAGCTTGGCGGCGACCGTGGAGGTCTTGATGTCGTCGAGCAGGTTCAGGCCGATCGCCTTGCGGTCCTCGCTGACGTAGGCGAGCCCGTGGGCGATCGCGTCCGCCACCGACTTCAGCACGATCTCCTTGCCGTCCTTGATGATCGTGCCCGACTCGTACACGCCGTAGGAGCGGCCGAAGACGCTCATGGCCAGCTCGGTGCGGCCGGCGCCCATCAGGCCGGCGAAGCCGACGATCTCGCCGCGCCGTACGGTGAAGCTCTCGTTCTTGCACACCTGCCGCTCGGCGGAGATCGGGTGCCGGACGTTCCAGTTCCGGACCTCGAAGAAGACCTCGCCGATCTTCGGGGTGTGGTCCGGGAAGCGGCTGCTCAGCTCGCGACCGACCATGCCGCGCACGATCCGGTCCTCGTCGACGCCGTCCGCCTTGACGTTCAGCGTCTCGACGGTCCGGCCGTCGCGCAGGATGGTGATCTGGTCGGCGATCGCCTCGATCTCGTTCAGCTTGTGCGAGATCATGATCGAGGTGATGCCCCGCGAGCGGAAACCGCGCAGCAGGTCCAGCAGGTGCTGGGAGTCGGCCTCGTTGAGCGCGGCGGTCGGCTCGTCCAGGATGAGCAGCTTGACGTCCTTGGCGAACGCCTTGGCGATCTCCACGAGCTGCTGCTTGCCGACGCCGATGTCCTTGACCAGGGTGTCCGGATCTTCCCGCAGGCCGACCCGGGCCATCAGGTCCAGCGCCATCCGGTTCGCGGCCTTCCAGTCGATCGCCCCCCGCTTGCGGGGCTCGTTGCCGAGGAAGATGTTCTCGGCGATCGACATGCCCGGGATGAGCGCGAGCTCCTGGTGGATGATCACGATCCCGGCGTTCTCGCTCGCCCGGATGTCGGAGAAGCGGGTCTCGGCGCCCTGGTAGACGATCTGGCCGTCGTAGCTGCCGTACGGGTAGACGCCGCTGAGCACCTTCATGAGCGTCGACTTGCCGGCGCCGTTCTCGCCGACGATCGCGTGGATCTCGCCGGCGCGGACCACCAGGTTGACGTCGGCCAGGGCCTTGACGCCGGGGAACTCCTTGGTGATGGAGCGCATCTCCAGGAGGACGGGCAGATCGCTCATCGCTCCCACCACCTTGCCAACGTCATGGCCGCCTCCGCGGGTTATGACCTTCGCTCACTTTTCGTTGTCGTGGGCAACCCAATCTCGTCAGCAGCCCTTCCGCAAGTGCTCAAGTCACTCTTTTTCGTAACAGGTCGGTAATATCGACCCATCACGCTGAGTGACCTTTGCGACGCTCCCGCGGCTTGCCGAGAAGCGCCGAGGGGGTGCTACCGAGCAGCCCATGACATCGTTGACGCGCATCGTACAGCGCGATCCCCCGAAGCGCCCTCGGGCCCGGTCCTGCCCTGGTGAGGCCGCGCGGCCGGCCGACGAACGGGTGTCATAATTTCCGCCATGACCGCTGACCGGAAGGCTGGTCGACCGAGCCTGGCTCAGGTCGCGGCGCTGTCCGGCGTCTCGGTCAAGACGGCCTCCCGGGCCCTCGGAGGCGAGCCCCGGGTGGCCCCGGAGACCCGGTCGCGGGTGCGCGACGCCGCCGACCAGCTCGGCTACCGGCTCAACGGGGTGGCCCGCGAGCTGCGTCGGGGCGCGAGCACCTCGACGCTGGTCGGGCTGCTCATCGGCGACCTGGCGAACCCGTTCTACTCCCGGCTGGCCGGGGGGCTGGAGCGCGAGCTGCGCATGCGGGGCCTGCAGCTGATCACCGCCAGCACCGACGAGGACCCGGAGTGGGAGCGGCGGCTCGCCGACGCGCTGCTGGAGCGGCGGGTCCGGGGGCTGGTGATCGCCTCGACCGCGGTCGAGCACGCCCACTTCGCGGCCGAACACCGCCACGGCATCCCGTTCGTGTTCGTGGACCGGCCGCCGGTCGCGCTGGCCGCGGACACCGTGCTGCTGGACAACCACCACGGCGCGCTGCAGGCCGGAGCGCACCTGTGCGCGGTCGGCCACCGGCGGATCGGAGTGGTGGGCGACCTCTCCCGCCTCAGCACCCACCGTGACCGGCTGGACGGCTTCGCCGAGGCCATGCGGGTGGCCGGCGTGGTCAACTGGGCGGACTACCTGGTGGAGAACGCGCACGACGTCGCCACCGCCGAACGGGCCGTGCTCGGGCTGCTGGGCCGCACGCCCGCCCCGACCGCCCTGTTCACCATGAACAACCGGATCACCCTGGGCGCCCTGCGGGCCCTACGGGGCCACCCCGCGCCGCCCGCGCTGGTCGGCTTCGACGAGGTGGATCTCGGCGACGTCCTGGGCGTGAGCGTCGTGGCGCACGACCCCGAGGACATGGGCCGGCAGGCGGCCCGACTGCTGCTCGACCGGATCGACGGCCATCGCGAGCCGGCCCGGCAGGTGGTCATCCCGACGCGGCTGCTGGCCCGCGGATCCGGCGAACGGCCGCCGACCTCGGCGGGGACGGCCGACTCCTAATCCCCCCATTGACACGCACCTCTTCGGGGCTCTACACAGGACCTTGACACCTGTCGATGACAACGATGTCACGGAGTGTCGTCCGCGCCTCGAAGGAGGACCGCCTCATGCTCCGATCAGGCCCGTCCCGTCTGCTCACCCTGGCGGCCACCGCCGTCACCGCCGCCTCCGCACTCGTCGCGGTCGCCGCGCCCGCCGCAGCGGCGCCGCTCAACCTCACCCCGTACGTGAATCCGTTCATCGGCACCGACGACAGCAACGCGCCGAACCCCGTCGGCGGCGGCGCCGGCGGCAGCACCGTCCCCGGCCCGGTGCAGCCCTTCGGCATGGTGCAGCTGAGCCCGGACACCCCCACCGCCTCGCCGTCCGGCTACCGCTTCAGCGACACTCAGATCGAGGAGTTCAGCCTCACGCACTTCAACGGCGCCGGCTGCGCCAACAACGAGGACCTCGGGATCCTGCCCGTCACCGGCGCGCTCGGCGCCTCGCCCGGAACCTCGTGGACCTCCTACCGCGCCACCCAGGACAAGGCCCAGGAACAGGCCCGCCCCGGCTTCTACCGGGCCGTGCTCAGCAACTACGGCAACACCCGGGTCGAGGCGTCGGCCACCCGACGCAGCGCCATCCTGCGGCTGACCTATCCCGCGACCAGCGCCGCCCGGGTCCTCGTCAACACCAGCCGCAGCGCCACCGGCAGCCGCGCCGGCTCGATCCAGATCAGCGGCTCCACCGTGACCGGCAGCGTCACCGGGGGCGGCTTCTGCGGCAACAGCAAGACCTACCAGATCTTCTACCGCATGGAGTTCGACCGCGCCCCGAGCGGCGTCGGCACCTGGCTCGGCGGCACCCTCACGGCCGGCTCCACGAGCGCCAGCGGCACCAACTCCGGCGGCTACCTGACCTTCGACACCGCCGCCAACCCGGTGGTGCAGGTCAAGGTCGGCATCTCCTTCGTGAGCCAGGCCGGCGCGCAGGCCAACCTGGCCGCCGAGCAGTCGGGCTTCGCCTTCGACGCGGTCCGCGCGAACGCCGACGCCGAGTGGAACGGGATCCTCAACCGCGTCCAGGTGACCGGTGGCTCCGCCGCCGACCTGCAGAAGTTCTACACCGCGCTGTACCGCGTGTTCATCAACCCCAACCTGGCCAACGACGTCGACGGGCGGTACCGCGGCTTCGACAACGCCATCCACACGGCCGGCCACCCGGTCTACCAGAACTACTCCGGCTGGGACATCTACCGCTCGTGGGCGGCGCTGATCGCCTTCCTCGCGCCCGCCGAGGCGACCGACATCGCCCGGTCCATGGTGCTCGACGGCCAGCAGGGCGGCCTGCTGCCGAAGTGGTCGCACAACACCAACGAGGCGTTCGTCATGACCGGTGACCCCGGCCCCATCGTCGTCGACAGCATGTACCAGTTCGGCGTGCGGGACTTCGACACCGCCGCGGCGCTGGCCCTGATGAAGAAGAGCTCCGCGGGCGGCACCACCCAGGGCAGCCCGATCCGCGGCCGGCAGAGCGGCTACGTCCAACGCCACTACATCGACGGCGATCCGTCCGACTCGCTGGAGTACTCGGCCAGCGACTTCGCGGTCGCCCAGTTCGCCCGGGCGCTGGGCGACACCGCCACGTACGACACCCACATGGCGCGGGCGCAGTGGTGGCGCAACACGTTCAACACCGAATCGGGCTACGTCCACCCGCGCAACGCCGACGGCACCTGGCCGTGGCCGCTCGACCCGGCCAGCCAGTCGAACTACGTCGAGGGCAACGCCTCGCAGTACACCTGGATGGTCCCCTACGACCTCGGCGCCCTGATCGACCTCATGGGCGGGCGACAGACCGCCGTGCAGCGGCTCGACCACCACTTCACCCAGACCAACGGCGGCCAGTCGCAGCCCTACTTCTACATCGGCAACGAGCCGGAGCACGGCGTCCCGTGGGCCTACCACTTCGCCGCCGCGCCGGCCGGCACCAGCGCCGCCGTCCGCCGGATCATGAACGAGTCGTTCACCACCGGCCCCGGCGGCCTGCCCGGCAACGACGACCTCGGCGCCACCTCCGCCTGGTACGTCTGGTCCGCCCTCGGCATGTACCCGCCCACCCCGGGCGCCGACACCCTCGCCCTGCACGGCCCGATCTTCCCGTCCATCCTGCTCGACCGGCCGGCCGGTGACGTCCAGATCACCGCCGCCAACGCCGGCCAGGGCAACCAGTACGTGCAGGGCCTGTCGGTCGACGGGGCGGCCACCCGGCGCACCTGGCTGCGCTACGGCGACCTCGCCGACGGCGCCACCCTGGCGTACACGATGGGCGGCGCGCCGTCCGCGTGGGGCACCGACCCCGCCGACGTGCCGCCGTCCTTCACCGACGGGTCCACCCCGCCGGCCGCCGCACCGGAGCTGGGCCCGAACCTGGCCGCCGGCAAGCCGGCCACCGGCTCGGCCGCGTGCAACACCGCCGAAGGTCCCGAGAAGGCGTTCGACGGCCGGCTCGGCAGCGCCAGCAAGTGGTGCTCACTGGCGGCCGGCACGAAGTTCCTCCAGGTCGACCTCGGATCGAGCCGGACCGTCCGCGCCTTCGTCGTCAAGCACGCCGGGCTCGGCGGGGAGAACACCGGCTGGAACACCGGTGACCTCACCATCCAGACCAGCACCGACGGCAGCGCCTGGACGACCCGCGCCACGGCCTCCGGGAACCGCGCGAGCCGCACCTACCACCCCGTCCCGGCCGTGACCGCCCGGTACGTCCGGCTCAGCATCACCACCCCCACCAACAACGGCAACACGGCGGCCCGGATCGGCGAGTTCGAGGTGTACGGCACCAGCGGCTCGGCGAACCTGGCGCTGAACCGGCCCGCCACCGCCGACTCGCAGTGCGCGAGCACGGAGGGGCCCGAGAAGGCCGTCAACGGCAGCACCTCCGGCGGCAACGCCGACAAGTGGTGCTCGGCCGGCGGCAGCAGGTTCCTCCGCATCGACCTGGGCGCCGGCCACCGCATCCAGTCGATCACCGTCCACCACGCGGCGGCCGGCGGCGAGGATCCCGCCTGGAACACCCGGGACTTCGACCTGCAGGTCTCGCCCGACGGGTCGACGTGGACGACGGTCGCCCAGGTCCGGGGCAACACGGCGGGCGTGACCAACCATCCGACGTCCGTGGACGGCCGGTACGTGCAGGTCCGGGTCCTCACTCCCACGCAGACCACCGACGTGGCCGCCCGCCTGTACGAGGTCGAGGTCTTCGGCACCTGACGACGCTCCCGCGGCGGACAGCGGCCGGAGGGCACCGGCCGCTGTCCGGCGGAAAAGGGTGTGCGGGTCGAGCGGAGACCCCTCTACCCTGCCCGACGTGACCCTGGACATCGTGAGCCTGGCGGATCGCCCCGACCTGGCGCCCCTGCTCGACACCGACTTCGACGGCGCGTGGCCGCAGTTCATGCTCTGGGACCCGATGGGCTCGGTGTACTACAGCGTCGCCCACGACCTCTACCCGGAGTTCGTCTTCGCCGCCGTCGACCCGGCCGAGCCGGGCCGCGCCGTTGCCCGGGCGTACGCCGTGCCGCTGCGCTGGACGGAGGACGAACTGCCCGACGGCGGCTGGGACCGGGTGATCCAGCGGGCCACCGTCAACCGGCTCACCGGCGCCACCCCGAACCTGGTCTCCGCGCTGGAGATCTGCGTGCGGCCGGACCGGCGCGGCGGCGGGGTGTCCGGGCTGATGCTCGCGGCGATGCGCAAGGCGGTCGCGCGGCATGGCTTCGACACGCTGGTCGCCCCGGTGCGCCCGAACGGCAAGGCCGCCCTCCCCGACCTGCCGATGACCGACTACGCGGCTCGGGTCCGCCCCGACGGCCTGCCGGTCGACCCGTGGCTGCGGGTGCACGTCCGGGCCGGCGGGGTGATCGAGCGGGTCGCGCCCCGGTCGATGACGATCACCGGCACCCTCGCCGACTGGCGACGGTGGACCGGGCTGCCGTTCGACGCCAGCGGGCCGGTGCGGGTGCCGGGCGCGCTGGCGCCGGTGCTGGTCGACGTGACGCACGACCACGCCGCCTACGTCGAGCCCAACGTCTGGGTGCGGCACCGGCTCTAGCGGCGGCCGGTCAGGCCGGCCAGGCGTGACCGATCCCGTCGAGCAGGAGGACCACCCCGTCGGTGGCCGCCTCCCGGTCCCGGGAGATCTCCCGGTATTCCGGCGAGGTGGACCAGCGCTCGAAGTCCTCCCGGTTGTCGAAGGACATGAGCACGGCCTTCTCGTGCGGCCAGTTTCCCTCGACCACCCGCGGGGACTCGTCGGCCGAGAGCAGCCGGCCGCCGTGGCGTGCCAGGACCGGCAGGAAGGCGGCGACGTACCGGTCGTAACGCTGCCGGTCGTGGATGGTGATCTGCGCGAGGGCGTAGACGGTCACCGGCCCAGGTTACCGACCGTGACCGGCCCCCGGCGTCCCCCGGCCCGGCAGCGGAGGGCGGCCTACCGGCCGACCGTGCGGACGGTGAAGTTCCGGAACGAGCCGATCGCGCCCTGGCCGAAGGCCCGCTCGAACCATCGTCCGAGTTGGATGCCGGAGGGACATCCACCGCTCGGCGCGGCGCTCCGGCCCGGACGGCGGGCCGCCCCACCGGGCGGCGCGGGCGGGCGACGCCGGGTTCGGCCACCGTGGACCGTCGGCTCGGGGACCCCTGCGGCACGGGAGCTGTCAACTACCCGAACCGCCCTGGCCACAATGCCTTTGACCTCCGGATACTGGACACAGAGGGCAGCGCGGGCATGTCGCGCCGGTTGGGGGGCAGTCACCATGATCGACCAGGAGACCCAGCCCGAGGGCACCCCCGGCACCCCCGCCCCGGCGGCGCCCGTCGGCAGCGGCGGGGGCGTCGGGAGCGGCGGGTCCACCGTGCCGGCCGCGGTCTGGCAGGTGCGGGTGCGTACCAAGCTCGACGACCTGCACCAGCAGCTGAACGGTCTGGAGAGCCGGGCCGGCGCGAATCCCGCCCGGCTCGCCGCGCTGCGCACCCAACTCTCCGGCGTGGAGTCCGTGCTGGGCCGCAGCGGGGTGGTCGGGTGGCTGCGCGGCGGCAACCTGGAGTACGCCTGGCAGACCATCCACTCGGTGGAACGGGCCATGGTGGAGCTGCGGACGCCGCAGGAGCTGCTCGGCCTGCTGCCGGCGTACCAGGGCGCGGCCGCGCAGTTCCTGAAGGCCGACGACACGGTGCTGACCGCCTTCGACGCGTCGACCGACGTCGCGGCGCCGGCGCTGTTCCAGGCCAAGGTGCGGGCGCTGCTGCTGCAGTACCACGCGGCGTCGGACGAGTTCCACGAGTCGGTGCGCCGGCTGCGCAACCGGATGCTGGGGCTGTCCGTCTTCGCGCTGGTCGCCGAGGCGCTGATGGTGCTGGTGCAGTGGCGCAGCCGGGACGTGCAGCTGCTCAAGCCGCCGACCGACGCGGCCGGCGTGCCGGCCTGGCGGCTGCTCCTCTTCGTGCTCATCGCCGGGGCGCTCGGGGCGTTCATCAGCGCCCTGCCCTCGATGATCACCTCACGCTCCGGCGGCCTGCCCTACAAGCTGCCCTTCCAGCAGGGCCTGCTGAAGCTGGCGATCGGGCCGCTGGTCGCGGTCGTCGGGATCATGCTGGTGATCGGCGGCCTCGTGGAGACCACGGTGAACAGCACCGCCGCCCTGCTGGGCGTCGCCATCGTCTTCGGCGCCGGGCAGCAGGCGGTCACCGCGTTCGCCGACCGCCGGGCGTCGGAGCTGCTCACCCCGGTCACCAAGAGCTGAGCGGGGCGCTGCCGGCCCGCCGCCGCCCTGGGTAGCCTGAAGCGCATGATCTTCATTACCGCGAAGTTCCGGGTCCGGCCCGAGGACGCCGACCGCTGGCCGCAGATCGCCGCCGAGTTCACCGAGGCCACCCGGGCCGAGCCGGGCTGCCTCTGGTTCGACTGGTCCCGCAGCCTCGACGATCCCACCGAGTACGTGCTGGTCGAGGCGTTCCGTGACGACGAGGCCGGCGCGGCCCACGTGCAGTCGGCGCATTTCCGCGCGGCGCAGCGCACCCTCCCGCCGCACCTGGCCGAGACGCCCCGGATCGTCAACACGACCGTGCCGCAGCAGGACTGGTCCCGGCTCGGCGAGATGGCCGTCGACTGACACCGGGACGACCCGTCAGCACACCTGCTCGCCGGCCGCCTCCGCCCGGCCGACGGCCGCCGGCAGCAGGTGGCGCACGACCGGCACACCGTCGGACAGCTCCCGCGCCCGGTCCTCCGCCCGCCGGTCGGCCTCGGTGAGCCGGCCGCCGTGCTGGCGCAGATGCTCGTCCCAGGAGGGCACCAGGTAGACCTCGCTCAACTGGTCGGGCGTCTCGCCAGCGCGGAAGAGCCCCCACCGCATCGCGCCGGTGCGCTGCCGCGACCCGCGGACGTGGTTCATCGCGTCGAGGAACTCCTCCTCCCGCTCCGGCCGGACCGTGTAGGTGACCGTCACCAGCACCGGTCCCACCCGCGGATCCGGCTGGAGTGCGAGTGCCAGGGGCGGCCGGTAGGCGGTCGGGTCCCGGGTCAACCCACGCAGGTCGGGCAGCGGCCAGACCTGCGACGTCACGGCGCCGACCAGCATCAGGGCGGCCGCCACCAGGAAGGCGGCGACCAGCCCGGTGAGGTCGGCCACCACGCCCCAGAGCAGCGCGCCCACCGCCTGTCCGCCGCCCTGGACCACCTGGTAGACGGCCAGGCCGCGGGCGCGTACCCAGCCGGGGAGGAAGAGCTGGATCTCGGCGTTGACGTTGGAGAGCACGGTCACCCAGGCCAGCCCGGCCGGCAGCAGGGCCACCAGCACCACCGGCACGCTCCGGACCGTGCCCACCAGGATCAGCGTCGCCCCGTACACTGCGCCGGCCAGCAGCAGGAACTGGTTGGGCTTCATCGCATTACGGGTCCATGACAGCAGCAGCCCACCCAGGATGGCGCCCAGCCCCAGGGCGGCCAGCAGCACGCCGTATCCGCCGGAGCCCAGGCCGAGCCGGCGGCTCGCCACGAGCGGCAGCAGCGCCCACAGGGCGCTGGCGGGGATGATGAACACCAGCGCCCTGCGCAGCAGCCGGCGCACCGTCGGCGAGTGCCGCACGTAGCGGCCGCCGGCGCGCAGCGCGGCAGTGAACCGCTCCGGCACCTCGACGGCCCGGGCGCCGCCGGCACGCCACCGGACCAGGGCGAACGCGAAGATCAGGTAGGCCACCGCGTTGAGTCCGAAGACCGGGGCCACGCCCACCCGGGCGATCAGCACACCGGCGGCGGCGGGCCCGACGGCACGGGCCGCGTTGACGCTGATCGCGCCGAGCGCTGACGCCGCCCGGAGCTGCTCGCGGGGCACCAGCTCGGGGATGATCGAGGCCCAGGCCGGCAGGGTCAGCGCCTGCCCGACGCCGAAGGCGAAGGTGAGGGTGAGCAGCAGCGCCGGCGGCATCCGCCCCGCCGCCGTGAGCAGGGTCAGGGCCGCGGCCACCGCCACCAGGAACAGCTGCACGGAGATCAGCAGGTGCCGGCGGTCGAAGGTGTCCGCGAGCGCACCCGAGGGCAGCGCGAGCAGCAGCATCGGCAGCAGGCTGGCGGTCTGCACCAGGGCGACCAGCGTGGAGGCGTTGGACTGGTGCACCAGCAGCCACTGCGCGCCGACCGTCTGCATCCAGGTGCCGATGTTCGCCGCGAGCAGCGCCAGCCACAGGTTGCGGTAGACCGCCGTGCGCAGCGGCGACCAGGCCGAGAACGACTGCTCGGCGGTGGCGTCACTGGCGGCGGTCACCGTCCCATGCCCCTCCCCCGTGTCACCCGCCCCCGGGCGGGCCGGCGCTTCTGTGCCGCCGCCGCGTTCCCGCCGACGCAGGTTCCACACTCCGGCCGACCACCGGGGTGTGCGGCCGGGATTAGCGGGAAAGGCACGCCGGCCTGTCGGGACCCGGCCTCCCACGCGCGACCCGGGAACGGTCACGACACCTTCTCGCATACGGGGTGACGACGGATGACACGGGAAACGACCATGGGGGTCCGCTCGGTGACCGACAACCTCGGCATCCGGCGGGCGACCGGTGACCGGGGTTCGGAGGGACCGGCCCGCCTCCTGGGCTGGTTCAGCCTCGGCCTCGGGGTGACCGCGCTCGCGGCGGGGTCGCGGGTGGCGCGGGCGTTCGGCGTGGACGACTCGCGCCCGGCCCGGACGGTGCTGCGGGCCGCCGGGGTCCGGGAGATCGGCCACGCCGCAGTGCTGCTGGTGCCGCGCCGGGCCGGGCTGGGACCCTGGACCCGGGTGGCGGGTGACGTGCTCGACCTGGCCGCGACCGGGCGGGCCTACCGCAACCGGCGCGGCGACCGGCGCCGGCGGCTCGGCTTGGCCCTCGCCGCGCTGGGTGGGATCACCGCCATCGACCTCTACGTCTCGGTGCGCGCCACCCGCAACCGGCGGCGCCGCCCGGGTGGCTTCGCGCACGGCTCGGTGACGGTCAACCGCACCCCCGAGGAGGCGTACCGCTTCTGGCGCGACGTCGAGAACCTGCCGCGGTTCATGTACCACCTCCAGTCGGTCCGCGGCACCGGCCCGCGGCGCTCCCGCTGGGCCGCGAAGGCACCGGCCGGTCGGACCGTGGAGTGGGAGGCGGAGATCGTCGAGGAGCGGCCCGACCAGCTCATCCGGTGGCGCTCCGTCGACGGCGCGCGGGTGCCCAACGCCGGCACCGTCCGGTTCACCCCGGCCGCCGGTGGCCAGGGCACCGAGGTACGGGTGGAACTGGAGTACGCGGTGCCCGGCCGCCGGGTGGGCACGCTGGTGGCGAAGGCGTTCGGCGAGAACCCGCAGCAGCAGATCTGCGACGACCTGCGGCGGTTCAAGCAGGTCATCGAGACCGGCGAGATCACCCGGTCGGACGGGACGCCCGACGGCACGAGCATCCAGAGCCAGGCGAAACAGCGTCCGGCGCGCCCGCTGGCCACCTACCGGATTGCGTGAGGGAGGCACCGTGAAGGCGAACTGCTGGATGGGACCGAACCGGCTGGCCGTCGAGGAGGTGCCGGACCCGAAGGTGCTCAACCCGCGCGACGCGGTCGTCAAGGTGACCTCGTCGGCGATCTGCGGATCCGACCTGCACCTGATCGACGGGTTCATCCCGGCCATGAAGCGCGGCGACGTGCTGGGTCACGAGTTCATGGGCGAGGTCGTCGAACTGGGCCCCGGCGCCCGGGACGGGCTGCGCGTCGGCGACCGGGTGGTCGTCGCCTTCCCCATCGCCTGCGGGGACTGCGCCTCGTGCCAGCGCGGCCTCTACTCCGTCTGCGAGAACTCCAACCCGAACGCGGCGATCGCGGAGACCGCCATGGGCCACACCCCCGCCGGCATCTTCGGCTACTCGCACCTGCTGGGCGGGTACGCGGGCGGGCAGGCCGAGTACGTCCGGGTGCCCTACGCCGACGTCGGCGCGCTCAAGATCGAGGACGGCCTGCCGGACGAGCAGGTGCTGTTCCTGTCCGACGTGCTGCCCACCGGCTGGATGGCCGCCGAGATGGGCGGCATCACGCCCGGCGACGTGGTGGCGATCTGGGGCGCCGGCCCGGTGGGCCAGTTCGCCACGGTGAGCGCCTTCCTGCTCGGCGCCGAACAGGTGATCGTCATCGACCGGTTCCCGTACCGGCTCGGGATCGCCCGCGACCGGGCCGGTGCGGACACGATCAACTACGAGGAGACCGACGTCCTGGACACGCTGCGCGAGATGACCGCCGGCCGCGGGCCGGACGTCTGCATCGACGCCGTCGGCATGGAGGGGCACCACCCGTCGGCGGCGCTGCACGCGTACGACCGGGCGAAGCAGGCGGTGAAGGCGGAGACCGACCGGCCGCACGCGCTGCGCGAGGCGATCCTGGCCTGCCGCAACGGCGGCACCATCTCGGCCATCGGGGCGTACGGGGGGTTCATCGACAAGTTCCCGATGGGCTCGTTCATGAACCGGTCGCTGACCCTGCGCTCCGGGCAGGCCCATGTGCAGCGCTACATGCGCCCGCTGCTGGAGCGCATCCGCAAGGGCGAGATCGACCCGAGCTTCATCATCACCCACACCATGCGGCTCGACGACGCGCCGCACGGCTTCGACATCTTCAAGAACAAGCAGGACGACTGCCTGAAGGTGGTGCTCAAGCCCTGAAGTTTTCCGACGGGCCGGGCGGGGAGGCTACCCCGCCCGGCCCGGTCACGCCGGGGACCTCCGGAAGTTTCGGACCCTCCGCCGGCGCCGGTTCGGCACGCCACCGGAGCCCCTCTTGAGAGCAAGCACGCCATCGAAGGCGTTAAGTTTTCGGATTGCTTCCGGTAGTCTCGCTCCAGAGATTCGCTTCGATCAAATCACGGTGGCGGGGAGTGCCCTCCCCACCCCGCGCGGCCTCCGGGCGGCCGCGCACGAGCCGACCACCGTGGCGGGCAGTGGTCGGGGCGGCTGTCCACACCGATACGGCTAGGAGAGGCTTTCAGATGGACAAGGTGCTCGCCCGCGGCAGCGGGAGCGCGATGGCCCGGTCGCGCCCGCGGACCGCGGTGGTGTCGATGATGGCCGGCGTCGCGATGATCGCCGCGACGGTGGCGCTGGCGACCAGCGCCAGCGCCGGGACGACCCTCGGCGCCTCGGCGGCCGAGAAGGGCCGCTACTTCGGCACCGCGGTGGCCGCGAACAAGCTGTCGGACGCCACGTACGTCGGCATCCTGAACCGCGAGTTCAACATGGTCACCCCCGAGAACGAGATGAAGTGGGACGCCACCGAGCCGTCCCAGGGCCAGTTCAGCTACACCAACGCCGACCGGATCGTCAGCCACGCGCAGGCCAACGGCATGCGGGTCCGCGGCCACGCCCTGGCCTGGCACTCCCAGCAGCCGGGCTGGGCGCAGAACCTGTCCGGCACCGCACTGCGGCAGGCCATGGTCAACCACATCACCCAGGTCGCCACCCACTACAAGGGCAAGATCTACGCCTGGGACGTGGTGAACGAGGCGTTCGCCGACAGCGGCGGCGGCCGCCGCGACTCCAACCTCCAGCGCACCGGCAACGACTGGATCGAGGTCGCCTTCCGGACCGCCCGCGCCGCCGACCCGGCCGCCAAACTCTGCTACAACGACTACAACACCGACAACTGGACCTGGGAGAAGACCCAGGCCGTGTACAACATGGTCAAGGACTTCAAGGCACGCGGCGTGCCGATCGACTGCGTCGGCCTGCAGTCACACTTCAACAGCGGCTCGCCGTACCCGAGCAACTACCGCACCACCCTGCAGAACTTCGCCGCCCTCGGGGTCGACGTCCAGATCACCGAACTCGACATCGAAGGCTCCGGCACCGCCCAGGCAACCACCTACGGCAACGTCGTCAGGGACTGCCTGGCCGTGTCCCGCTGCACCGGCATCACCGTCTGGGGCATCCGGGACACCGACTCCTGGCGGGCCAGCGGCACCCCGCTGCTCTTCGACGGCAGCGGCAACAAGAAGCCGGCCTACACGGCGGTGCTCGACGCGCTGAACGCCGGGGGCACCACCCCGCCGCCCACCACGACCCCGCCGCCCACCACCAACCCGCCGACCACCCCGCCGCCGTCGGGCAGCGGCTGCACCGCGTCGCTCACCACCAACCAGTGGCAGGGCGGCTTTGTCACCACCGTCCGGGTCACCGCCGGCGCCACCCCGCTCACCGGGTGGGCCGTCGGGCTGACGCTGCCGGCGGGCGCGAGCCTGGTCAACACCTGGAACGCCCAGCCGAGCGGCACCAGCGGCGCGCTGACCTTCCGCAACGTCGGCTACAACGGTCCGGTCGGCGCCGGCGCCAGCACCGAGTTCGGTTTCCAGGGGAACGGCACCGCCCCCTCCGGCACCCCCACCTGCACGGCGGGTTGAGCGATCGGCCCGGCGCGGGTGCCGCCGCGCCGGGCCACCGCCGCCAGCCGTGGTGGACCGTACAGTGGGGAGGGTCCTGGCCCCACTGATCGTGGCAGGCAACGGTTCCGGAGGTTCCGGCTTCCGGTGGCGACCGACCTGCCGCACGCTGTTCGTGGTGCAGAACCGGCTCAACCAGGTCGCCGTGGTCGAACTCGACCGCGCCGGCACCGCCGGCACGCTGACCCGGGTCATCACCGATCCGAACTTCGACGTGCCGACCACCGTGGCGACCGCCCTCGGCCGGCTCTACCTGCCGAACGCCCGCTTCACCACGCCGCCGACGACCACCACGCCGTACTCGGCGGTCGCCGTCGACCCGCGCTGAGCGCCCGTCGGGTGTACCCGCGCCCGGCGGCTGCCCCTGACGCTCAGTCCTCCGGTTCCGGGCCGAGCAGCCGGATCTCCTCGATGTCGATGGCGGCCTGGATCTGCCGCAGCACCGCATCGTCGATCTGGTTGGTGTTGCGCAGCCGGGTGACCTCCTGCCGCTTGCGGTCCAGCACGCCGAGCCGCAGCCGCCGGGCCATCTCGCGCTCCTCGTCGGCCTCGTCGCTGCGCGGGGAGCGGACGTCCGCCAGGTGGTTCTGGTAGTCGGAGCGGAGCCGGTCGACGGTGTCGGACGAGGCGCCGAGGTCGGCGGCGACCTGGGGCAGCGCGTCCAGGGCGGCCTCGGTGGCCCGGATCCGGGCCCAGCGCACCTCGTGCTCCCGTTCCCGGTCCCCGGTCAGGCGGGCCCAGGTGACCACGGCCGGCAGCGTGGTGCCCTGCACCAGCATGATCAACACGATCACCACCACGGTGACGAAGATGATCAGATCGCGTTCGTGCACGGGGGTCCCGGCGTGCGTGGTGACCGGCACGGCCAGCGCGGCGGCGAGCGAGACCGCCCCCCGGAACCCGGCCCAGCCGAGGGCGGTGCGGACCCGGGCGTCGAAGCGGCGCGCACGGCGGGACTCCCGGCGGTCGAGGCCCTGCAACCCGGCCACCGACAGGTGTACCCAGATCATGCGGGTGGCCGTCACCACCAGGACGATCAGCACCGCGATGCCGAACGACTCCAGGGGCGAGTGGCTGGTGATGCTGCGCAGCGACCGGGGCACCTGCATGCCCAGCAGCACGAAGAGACTGCCGTTGATCATGAAGGTGGAGACGTCCCAGAACGCGTACGCCGTGATCCGGGAGCGGGCCCGGATCACCCGGGGCCCCGCGTAGGAGAGCAGCAGGCCGGCCACCACGACCCCGAGCACCCCGCTGGCGTGCACCGCCTCGGCGAGCAGGAAGGCGACGAACGGGGTGAGGATGCTCAGCCCGCCCTCGCGCAGCGGGTCGTCGACATGCTTGCGGATCAGGACGACCACGCCGCCGACGAGCAGGCCCGAGACGATTCCCCCGACCGCCTTGCCGACGAACTGGCCACCCAGTTCCAGCGCGTTGGGCACCGCCCCGCCGGCGATCACCCCGACGGCCACCGCGAAGAGGACCAGCGCCGTGCCGTCGTTGACCAGGCTCTCCGCGCGAAGCGTGGTGAGGATGCCGCGAGGCATCCGCTTGGCCAGGCCGGCCACGGCGGCGGCGTCGGTGGGCGCGAGCACCGCGCCGAGCACCCAGGCGGCGGCCGGCTCGACGCCGAGCGCCTGGGCCGCGTACGCCACCGCGACCATCGTGAGGATCACCAGCGCGACGGCGAGCAGGGCGATCACCACGACGTTGGCCCGAATCTCGCGGAGGCTGATGACCAGGCTCTCCCGGTAGAGGATCGCCGGGAGGAAGAGCAGCAGCACCACCTCGGGCTCGAGGATCACGTTGTCGAACGGCGGCAGCAGGCCGAGCCCCGCCCCCATGGCGATGAGCAGCACGGGCGGCGCGACGCTGTACCGGCCGCCGATGGTGGTGCCGACGAGCACGGTGGCCCCGAGCACCGAGATCAGCACGAGTGCGCTCACGCCGTACCCCCGTCACCGTCCGCCGGATCCCACGGTGACGCACCGCCGGGGCGCGGCGGGGTGGAACGCCCAATCGCTACTCGAAGCGGGACGGGTCGCCGGCGCCGCGGCGCAGGATCTCCGGTTCCGGCCCGGACAGGTCGACCACGGTCGTCGGCTCCAGGCCGCAGTCTCCCGCGTCGACCACGGCGTCGACCAGGTGGTCGAGCCGTTCCTTGATCTCCCAGCCCTGGGTCAGCGGCTCCTCCTCGCCGGGGAGCAGCAGCGTGCTGGAGAGCAGCGGCTCCCCCAGCTCGGCCAGCAGCGCCTGGGTCACCGTGTGCTTCGGTACGCGGACCCCGACGGCCCGCCGCCGCGGGTCCTGGAGGCGACGGGGCACCTCGGGTGTGGCCGGCAGGATGAACGTGTAGCTGCCCGGGATGGCGGCCTTGACCTGACGGAAGAACGCGTTGCTGAGCTTGACGAACTGGCCGAGCTGGGCGAAGTCGGCGCACACCAGGGTGAACGGGTGCCGCTCGTCGAGGCGGCGGATCTCCCGGATCCGCTGGACCCCGGCGCGGTTGCCCAGTTGGCAGCCGAGGGCGTAGCAGGAGTCCGTCGGGTAGGCGATCAGGCCGTCGGCGCGGAGCAGGTCGACGACCTGCCGGAGCACCCGGGGCTGGGGATTGTCCGGGTGCAGGTCGTAGTACCTCGCCACGCCGGTCAGCCTATGCCGCCGGCCGGGCGGAGGGGAACCGGAAAAGATCCGGCGTGACCAGGTTTGGCGTGCGGGCGTTCTGGAAACAGAGGGGCGGCTCGAAGAGGGGGGACCTGTACATGTCCGAAGCCAGCACAGACCGCGCCGACCGTCCGGCCGAGGTGACCGATCCGCTGTTGTGGGGCCTGTCCGCCGCGGTGGCCGACGCCCACCAGCCCGACGATGACCGGATCTGCGTCAGCCCGAGCTGCGTCGGCGCGGCCTGGCCGTGCGCCGCCTGGAACAACGCACAGGAAGGGCTGCGCGCCGCCCGGGTTCCGCGTCCCGCGCCGCCGGCCGACGCCCCGATCGCGGAGCCGCCCCGCGACGACCCGTTGACCGGGTGGTCCACCGACCTGGTGCCGGCCCACCGCGCGAAGCCGCTCGCCGTCACCGCCGCCTGACCGGCGCCGCCGCCAGGGGCGGTGGTGCCAGCACAAACGCCCAACGGGTACCAGGGACACCCCGTACCGTCGAGGTGAGTCGGCAGGCGGACGCCCGGCTGCGTCCGTCGCCGACCCGCCCGTGCGGCACGCGTCCGCCGCCGCACCCGGAGGTGAGCCCGTGGCGCCCGTCCCGGCGGTCCACACGCTCGGCGTGGAGGAGGAATACCTGCTCCTGGATCCGGTGACCGGGCAGAGCCTGCCGGTGGCCGATCGGGTGCTCGCCGCGCTCGCCGGCACGAACCGGGAACAGAGCCGGCAGGAGTTCCGGCACAGCATGGTCGAGATGGCGACGCCGATCTGCACCGGCCTGGCCGAGCTGCGGGAGCACCTCGTGGCGCTCCGCCGGGCCACGGCCGAGGCGGCCGGGGCGGCGGGGGCGCGGCTGGTGGCGGTCGCGGCGACGCCGGTGTGCGAGCCGCACCGTTCGGTGCCGGACAAGGACCGCTACCACGCCATGTCGGACCGGTTCGGGCCGGTGGCGCACGATCCGGCGGTCTGCGGCTGTCACGTCCACGTCGGGGTGCCGGACCGGGAACTCGCCGTGCAGATCTGCAACCACCTGCGGCCCTGGCTGCCGGTCGTGCAGGCGCTCACCACCAACTCGCCGCTGCACGACGGGCGGGACACCGGGCACGCGAGCTGGCGCGCCATCCAGTTCGACCGCTGGCCGAGCGTCGGGCCGACCCCGCACTTCGAGTCCGCCGCCGACTACGACCGGACGGTCCGGCAACTCGTCGACGCCGGCATCATGCTGGACGCCCAGATGGCCTACTGGTACGCCCGTCCGTCGGTCGCCTACCCGACGGTGGAGATCCGGGTGGGCGACGTCTGCCCGACGGTGGACGACACCGTGCTGGTCGCCGGCCTGCTGCGGGCCCTGGTCGCCACCACGGTCGACGACGTGCGCGCCGGCCGGGCCGCCCCGCGGATCCGGAACTGCCTGGTGACGGCCGCGCACTGGCGGGCCGCGCACGACGGGGTGGACGGGGACCTGGTCGACCTGCGCGCGGGCGGGTCCCGGCCGGCCTGGGAGCTGGTCGACGACCTGCTGGCCACCGTGGCTCCCGCGCTGGACCGCCACGGCGACCTGGCGGTGGTGTGCCACCAGCTCGACCGGCTGCGCCGCGAGGGCAGCGGGGCGACCCGGCAGCGGCGGATCCTGGCCGACACCGGCGGGGACGTCCGGGCGGTGCTGGACGAGTTGGCCGCCCGCACCGTCGACGCCTGAGCCGACGGCGTTCAGACCGGCGGGATGCCGGACCGCCCGATCCGGGCCAGGTCGGGTTCCCCGTCGACCGTCCGGCTGGGTGGCGCCGCGGCCGGCTCGGTCGGCTCGGTCCGGTCCTCGACCGCGGCGCTGTCGACCTCGCGCATCATCTCCGCGACCACGGCGAGGGCGGTGGCCTTGTCGGCGTACTGGCGGCCGGTGGCGATGACCTGGCCGTCGTCGCCCACCAGGGTGAACCCGTAGCTTCCGGTATCGGCGGCGGCGATCTGGAACTTCATCCGCACCACTTACCCGGGGAGGGGGCGGCGACACCGGACGGTCAGGCGATGCCCTGCGCCTGCAACCACAGCTCCAGCAGCCCGAGCTGCCAGAGCTTGTTGCTCCCGGCGGCGGCCTGCGCGCGGTCCGGCTCGGCGAGCAGCTCGGCCACGTACGCCGGCCGGAACAGCTCCCGCCGCCGGGCGGCCGGCGCGGCGAGGGCCTCGGCGACCAGGCCGCGGACCGGGCCGTCGACGTTGCGCAGCACCGGGACCGGGAAGTAGCCCTTGGGCCGGTCGATCACCTCGGCCGGCAGCACCGACCGGGCCACCTCCTTGAGCACGCCCTTGCCGCCCCCGGCCGTCTTGTGCTCGGGCGGGCAGGCGGCGGCCAGCGTGACCAGGTCCTGGTCGAGGAAGGGGGTACGCACCTCCAGCCCCCAGGCCATGCTCATGCTGTCGACCCGCTTGACCGGGTCGTCGGGGAGCATGAGGTGGGTGTCCAGGCGCAGCACCGCGTCCAGCGCCGTCTCGGCCCCGGGGGCGGCCAGGTGCGCCGCCAGCACCTCCCGGCTGGCGTCCCGGGGGCAGGCGTAGGCCGGGCCGACCACCTGGGCCAGCTCGGCGTGCGTACGGTCGAAGAAGGCGTCGGCGAAGGCGTCGGTCACCGCGTCCCGGGGAACGGCGGCGAGGGGCTGGTGGTAGCCGTAGCCGGCGAAGACCTCGTCCGCGCCCTGGCCGGACTGGGCCACCTTGACGTGCCGGGCGACCTGTTCGGAGAGCAGGTGGAACGCGACGACGTCGTGGCTGCCCATCGGCTCGGTCATCGCCGTCACGGCGCGGCGGACCGCCGGCACGAGGTCCGCGTCGTCGAGCCGGATCCGGTGGTGGTCGGTGTCGAAGATGTTCGCCACCAGATCCGACCAGTGGAACTCGTCGCCCGCCTCGCCGTCGCGACCGTTGAAGCCGATGCTGAAGGTCTGCAGGTGGTGCTGGCCGGCCTCGGCGAGCAGGGCCGCGATCATGCTGGAGTCGAGGCCGCCGGAGAGGAGCACCCCGACGGGCACGTCGGCCACGAGGCGCCGTCGCACGGCGGTCCGCAGCGCCTCCCCCACGGCCGCCGTCCAGTCGTCGGCGGCCAGGCCGGCGTACGTGGGGTCGCGGACGTAGTCGGGCTGCCAGTAGACGCGCTCGCGGGAGCGCCCGTCGGCCTCGACGATCCGCAGGGTGGCCGGCGGCAGCTTGCGCACCCCGCGCAGGACGGTGCGCGGCGCGGGCACGATCGAGTGCCAGGACAGATAGTGGTGCAGGGCCACCGGGTCGATGTCGGTGTCCACCCCGCCGGCCCGCAGCAGCGCGGGCAGCGTGGAGGCGAACCGCAGCCGGCCGGGCGACTCGGCCAGGTAGAGGGGTTTGATGCCGAGCCGGTCGCGGGCCAGCACGAGGCGGTCGCGCCGGTGGTCGGCCAGGGCCACCGCGAACATCCCCACGAGGTGGTCGACGAAACGCTCGCCCCACTGCGCGTACGCCACGAGGACCACCTCGGTGTCACCGGTGGAGCGGAAGGTGTGGCCGGCGGCGATCAGCTCCGCGCGCAGCTCGGGGTAGTTGTAGACGCATCCGTTGAAGACGAGGGTCAGCCCGAGGTCCTCCCGGGCCATCGGCTGCGCCGCCGCCTCCGTCAGGTCGATCACGGTCAGCCGACGGTGTCCGAGTGCCACCCAGCCCTCGTGTCGCAGCCCCTCGCCGTCCGGCCCGCGCGAGCGCATCGCCCCGGTCATCCGCTCGACCGCGGCGGTGTCCGGTCGCGAGCCGTCGAAGCGCGCTTCACCGCCGATGCCACACATGGTCGCCGCGACTACCCGTGGCGGCATCCGCAAAACGGGATCGCGCTGGTCAGCCCGCCAGCGGCCGGCGGGCGGGCCCTCGCTGGAGGCACCGCGAGAGCGCTCTCTTTCGTCATCAGACATTGACGAGCACGTAACCCGAACCTAACCTCGCTTCTCAAGAGAGCGCTCTCTCGACTCGCCGCAACCCACCCCGCTCCCTCCTCGTGAAGGGAACCACCGCCATGACACTCCCCCTCCGGGGCCTCCCGCCCGGCGACCGTCGACCGGCGAGAAGCCCCGTCCCGCCCCGGGCCGGCCGGCGCGCGCTCGCCCTCGCCGCCGCGTCCGTCCTCGCGACCGGCGTGCTCGCCGTCGTGGTGGCCGGCGGCGGCGCCGCCACCGCCGGCACGGTCGGCGCGGGCGGCTGGACCGAGACGCTGCCGCCCGGCGCCGCGCTGCCCAGGGGCTGCGGCGACATCAGCACCAACCCCCGGCTCTTCGCGACCGCCGACGCCCCGAAGGGCGCGATCCCCACCAACGACTGGTGGTCGTCGCTGATCTGGAAGCGCAACAACTGCGCCACCAGCGAGAACCTGCAGGCCCACCCGCTGGCGTACCACGCGGAGACCAACGGGCTCGGCCTGTCGTACACCACCACGCCGGCGATCAGCGGCACGGCCACCGGGGTCGGCGAGTACCACTTCCCGTACACCGAGGACGTCCGGGTCGGGGTGGCCGGGCTCGCCGCGCCGGTGGTGAAGGCCGCCGACTGGACGGACTGGACGGTCACCGCCGACTGGAGCGACGGGACGCGCACCATGCGCGCCACCATCGGGCACGGCCTGCCGTTCAGCTACTACACGGTCAGTGGCGGGGCCGCACAGCTCACCGCCGCTGCCACGCCGACCGTGTGGACCAACTCCGGCTCGACCATCGGCTTCACGGTCCGCGGCCACGACTACGTCGCGTACGCGCCGACCGGGGCGACCTGGAGCGTCAGCGGCGCGGGGATCAGCTCCACGCTGGCCGGCAGGGGCTACTTCTCGGTGGCCGTGCTGCCCGGCGGCACCGACCGGGCCGCCCTCGCCACCGAGTACGGCCGGTACGCCCACGCGCACGTCACCGGCACCCGGATGAGCTACGCCTACGACCCGGCGACCGGCACGGTGCGTACCACGTACGCCGTCACCACCACGCCGCGCGAGGGCACCGAGACCAGGTCGGTGGTGGCCCTCTATCCGCACCAGTGGCGCAGCCTGACCGGCGCGAACCCGATCACCCCGAGCTACGTCTCGGCACGGGGCGCGATGCGGGTCCTCACCGGTGTCTCGTCGTTCACCACCAGCATGAGGTTCACCGGCGTGCTGCCGGAGGTGCCGGCGGTGGGCGACGCGACCGGGGCCGACCTGAGCACCGTCACCGGCTACCTCAATGCCGAGCTGGCCAGCCCGGAGGGGGTCAGCGGCCCGGACACCTACTGGGCCGGCAAGGGCCTCGGGCGGGCCGCCCGGATCGCCGAGATCGCCGACCAGCTCGGCCTCACCACGGTCCGCGACGCGGCGGTCGCCGCCATGAAGGCGCGGCTGACCAACTGGCTCACCGCCGGCGCCGGCGAGACCGGCCAGCTGTTCCACTACGACCGCAACTGGGGCACGCTGATCGGCTACCCCGCCTCGTACGGCTCCGCCGAGGACCTCAACGACCACCACTTCCACTACGGCTACTTCGTGGCCGCCGCCGCCACCGTCGCCAAGTTCGACCCGGCCTGGGCCGACGACGCCCGCTACGGCGGCATGGTGGACCTGCTCATCCGCGACGCCAACAACTACGACCGGGCCGACAGCCGCTTCCCCTACCTGCGCGACTTCGACATCTACGCCGGCCACGACTGGGCCTCCGGCCTCGCCCCGTTCGCCGCCGGCAACAACCAGGAGTCCTCGTCGGAGGGGATGAACTTCGCCAACGCCCTGATCCAGTGGGGGCAGGCGACCGGCGACACCGCGGTCCGTGACGCCGGGGTCTTCATCTGGACCACCCAGGCCGCGGCCATCGCCGAATACTGGTTCGACGTGCACGACGCGAACTTCCCGGCCGGCTTCGCCCACCGGACCGTCGGCATGGTGTGGGGCGACGGCGGGTCGTACTCCACCTGGTTCTCCGCCGACCCGGAGATGATCCAGGGCATCAACATGCTGCCCGTCACCGGCGGCCACCTCTACCTCGGCGACGATCCGGCGTACGTGCGGGCCAACTACGCCGAGCTGGTCACCAACAACGGCGGCCCGCCCACGGTGTGGCAGGACATCCTCTGGGAGTTCCTGGCCCTCGGCGACGGCGACCAGGCGCTGGCCAACCTGCGGGCGAACGGCGGCTTCACCAGCGAGGAGGGCGAGAGCCGGGGGCACACCTTCCACTGGATCCGCAACCTGGCCGCGCTGGGCACGGTGGACACCTCGGTCACCGCCAACCACCCGCTCGCCAAGGTGTTCCGCAAGGGCACGGCCCGCACCTACGTGGCCTCGAACATCACCGCCCAGCCGCTGACCGTGACCTTCTCCGACGGCGCCACGCTGGCCGTGCCGGCCGGGAAGACCGCCACCTCCGGCGCGTACACCTGGAGCGGTGGCGCCGCGACCGGCGGCGTGGCCGTCCCGACCGGGCCACCACCGACCTCGGCGTCGCCCACCCCGACCAGCGCCAGCCCCTCGCCGACCGGCCCCAGCCCGAGCCCGACCACCACTCCCCCTGCGCTGAGCGCGACCCGGTACCTGGGCGCCGGCGGAACGCTGGGCGGCACGGCCGGCCCGGCCGGCACCGTCGCGGTGGCGGCGGCCAACGGCAACCACGACGGCACGCCGAGCAACCCGCAGGTGTTCACCGCCACCGGGTTGACCGGCGCGTACACTGGCGGACAGACCCGCTTCGACCTGTTCCTCGACGCCGGCGCCATCGTCGGGAACGGCACCCAGGTCCGGGTCTCCTACGACCTGACCGGCGACGGCAGCGTCGAGCGGGTGGAGACGTACCGGTACTTCGCCACCGACCCGCTCACCGGCTGGGAGCACTACACCGAGGCCACCGGCCTGCGCTCGGGCGCCGGCACGCTCGGGAACCTCGCGGGCGGGACGGTGAAGGTGGAGGTGTGGAACGCCATCGGCGGCGGCCCCACCACCCTCGGTACCGGCAACCGGTCGACGCTCACCCTGCCGTACACCGCCTGACGGCACCCGGCGGCGCCCCGACCGACCGACGGTCGGGGCGCCGGCTCAGTCCCAGCGCGTCGTCGTCCACCGACCGCACCGCGGTGACCAGCCGGCGCGGCGGCCTCCCGGGGCGCGTCGAGGATCAGGGCGTGCAGCCGGGACCGGTGCATCCGCCGAGCCTGACCATGATCGGCGTCGATGGCAGGCTCAGGCCGGCGGGCTGACGGCACGCAGCCAGGCCTGGGCGATCAGCGCGTGGCCGAACGGGGTGGGGTGCACCCCGTCGCGGGTCCACACCCGACCGTCCACGCCGGCGGCCTGGAAGAGCTCGTCCACCGCCACCAGGGTCGCGTCGAACTCGGCGGCGAGCTTGCGAACCACCTCGACCTTCGGGTCGAGGTCCTCCCGCCACGCGTGCTGCGCGTCATCCAGCGGCACGACGAAGGGCTCGACGAGCACCAGCCGGGCGCCCAGCGGCCGGGTGGCCTCGAGCAGGTGCCGGTAGTCACGGGCGAAGTCGGCGGCGCTGGTCGGGTCGTCGCGGGTGTAGCGCCGCCAGGTGTCGTTGATGCCGATGAGCACCGACACCACCTGCGGGGCGAGGGCCAGGCAGTCGGTCTCCCAGCGGTCCCGCAGGTCACACACCCGGTCGCCGCTGACGCCCCGGTTGAGGAAGGTGGCCCGGTGGTCGGGGTGGCGGGCGGTGAACCAGGCGGAGGCCATCATGGCGTAGCCGGTGCCCAGGTCGTCGCCACAGGACCGGTCCCGGCCGGCGTCGGTGATGCTGTCGCCGACGAAGAGCACCCGGCCGCCGCGCGGCACCTCCACCGTCATCCGCCCGTCCCCTCCCGGTCGCCGCCGTTTCCATGATCATGCCGGATGCCGGTAGGGCGGAACGCACCGGGCATCGGTCCACTGAGGGCCGACCCGCCGGAAGAAACCCACCGTCCGGCTGTTGCGTTTCGCGGCCCGGGACCGATCAACCAACTGTGACAGCGCGGCGACCGGGATGTGAAAACCTCCCCAAGTTGGCCCGCACCGTTGCAATCGGCGCACACCCGATGGTTGACTGCTGCACCATGCCAGAGCCGAAGAACACGGACAGGCCGGTTTTTTCGTGAGAAGCACCGACATGACCCGGCGGACCACCTGGCGGCAGCGGGCGGCACGCTGGTTGGATCCGACGGTCGCCCGGTGGGATGTCGCGCCGCCGGAGACCCCCGCACCGCCGGCCCCGGAGGAACGCGGGCCCGGCCCGTGGCCCGCCATCTGCGAGCAGTTCGCCCTGCGGATCCTCGCCTCGGCGTACCAGATGGGCGCCCACCTGGAGGCCGTCGAGGCCGACGAGCAGGACCCGGAACGCCTGGAGCGGCTCTACCGCATCGACCACGCGAACACCCGGATCCGGCGGCACGCGGAGAACCTCCAGGTGCTGCTGGGCCGCCGGGTCGAGGACGCCGACCCGCAGACGGTCCCGCTGGTCGACGTGGTCCGGGCCGCCGCCTCCGCGGTCGAGCACTACCCGCGCATCCGGGTGGGCCACGTGGTCGAGCTGGCGGTGGTCGAGTTCGCCGCTGACGACGTGATCCGGGTGCTCACCGAACTGCTGGACAACGCCACCCGGTTCTCCCCGCCCACCGCCCCGGTGATCGTGTCGGCGTTCGTCACCGAGGACGGCGGCGTCCTGCTGCGGATCGAGGACGCCGGGGTGGGCCTGCACCCCGACCATCTGACCCAGCTCAACGCCCTGCTCAGCGGCCGGCCGGCCACCCCGGTCACCCTCGACCCCGCGGCCCACCTCGGGCTCGCCGTGGTGGCCCACCTGGCCGTCGCCCACCAGCTCCGGGTCGCCCTCACCACCCGGTCCGCCGGCGGGACCACCGCGACCGTGGCCGTCCCCGCCGCGCTGCTCTGCGAGATCCCCGCCCCGGGCCCGGCCCCCGCCGCGCCCGCGCCGCCGCCGGCCTGGCCGCCCGCCCGACACGGGACCGACCCCTGGAGCACGCCGATGGCCGCGCCCCGCGACCGCACCGACACGCCGACCGTCCGGCTGGCCACCCTCGACGCGCCGGCCGGCGACCCGCCGGCCACCACCGGGCTGCCCCGACGGGTGCCCGAGAGCGTCCGCGACCGGGTCCCGGCGCCCCGACCCTCCGCCGACCCCGGCGCCGGCTCCCCGCCCGAGGCGTGGCCGGACGAGACGGCCGCCTTCGCGGCCGGCGTCAGCGACGCCCGCACCCCCACCGACCACGAAGGACGGCAGCGATGACCCACGCGTACCCGGGAAGAGGCACCAGCAACGGGCTGCCCGACTGCGCCTGGCTGATCCGGCAGTTCGTCGAGGACGTGCCCGGGGTCAACCACGCGATGCTGGTGTCGCTGGACGGCCTGCAACTGGCCGCGTCGCAGGGCGTCGGACGCGACCTGGGCGACCAGCTCGCCGCGCTGACTGCCGGCCTGCTCAGCATGGCCGACCGCAGCGCCGCCCTGCTGGAGCTGGGCTCCGCCGAGTACCTGACCGTCCGGCTGCCCCGCGGGCACCTGCTGTTCATGCGGGTGGGCGAGTCCGCGGGCCTGGCGGTGGCCGCCGCACCCGGCTGCGACCTGCGGGTCGTCTCGTACCGGATGACGCAGTTCGTCGGCGCCGTGTGGCACGCCCTCACGCCGGCCGTCCGGCACGAGCTGCACCGGATGACCGCCGCGCAGGCCCGCTGACCGGCCGGAGGACGATGATCATGCCCCTCAGGTACTGGAAGGTCCGGCCGTACGTGCTGACCGCCGGCCGCACCCGCACCCGGCAGCCGTTGCTGGTGCACACGCTGGTGTCGGTCCCCTACTACGACGCCGTGTTCGCCGCCGGCCTGCTGCCCGAGGCCCGCACGCTCTACGAGCAGGCCCGCCGGGCGGCGCGCTCGGTGGCCGAACTCTCCGCGGTGTGCGGGATCTCGCTCGGCGTGACCCGGGTCGTCGTCGACGACCTGGCCGCCACCGACCGGCTGCTGGTCCACACCGACCACGACAACGTCGACTTCCGCCTCCTGGAGAGACTGCGCGATGGCCTCCGCAAACTTGCCTGACAGCCCGCTGCTGACCTCGGCGAAGATCGTCATCGCCGGCGGCTTCGGGGTCGGCAAGACCACCTGCGTCCGGTCCATCTCGGAGATCCCGCCGATCAACACCGAGGCGTGGATGACGGCCGCCAGCGAGACCGTCGACCGGCTCGACCCCGGCATCGACAAGACGACCACCACCGTGGCGATGGACTTCGGCCGGCTCACCATCGGCCCCGACCTGGTGCTCTACCTGTTCGGCACACCGGGCCAGCCCCGGTTCTGGCCGATGTGGGACGACCTGTGTCGGGGCGCTGTCGGCGCGCTGGTGCTCGCCGACACCCGCGACCTCGCCGCCTCGTTCCCCGCCGTCAACTACTTCGAGCAGGACAGCGACGTGCCCTTCGTGGTCTGCGTCAACCTCTTCGACGGGGTGCTGCACCACCCGCTCGACGACGTCCGCGCGGCGCTCGCGCTCCCGGACCGCGTACCCCTGACCGCCTGCGACGCCCGCGACCCGTCGTCGGTGGCGCGGGCGCTGCTGACGGTCGTGGAACACGCGCTGTCCCGGACCCCCCGGCCCACCGCGGGCGCGCTCGCGGCCCGGTAGCTCAACCCTGGAGGAACCATGCGCAGAATTCTGATCGTCGGGGCCGGACAGTCCGGGCTCCAGCTCGCCCTGAGCCTGCAGGCCGAGGGGTACGACGTCACCGTGATGTCCGCCCGGACGCCCGACGAGATCCGCCGGGGCTGGGTGATGAGCACCCAGGCGATGTTCGCCACCGCGCTCGCCACCGAACGCCGGTACGGGCTGAACCTGTGGCAGGACCGGGCGCCCCGGATCGAGGGGCTGCACGTCTCGCTCTCCGCGCCGCCCGGCGAGCGGGCGCTGCGCATCCCGTGCCCGCTGGACGAGCCGGCGCAGAGCACCGACCAGCGGATCAAGATGGCCGACTGGCTGGAGCTGTTCGAGCAGCGCGGCGGGACGGTGCTCTACCAGACGGTGACCACCAGCGACCTGGACGGCCTGGCCCGGCTCGGCCGCTACGACCTGACCGTGGTGGCCGCCGGCAAGGGCGACCTCGTCGGCGTCTTCGACCGCGACCCGGCCCGCTCGGTGTACGACGCGCCGCAGCGCGGGCTGGCCGTGGCGTACGTGCACGGGATGACCCCGGACCCGCTGCTGCCGGTGCCGCACGTCAGCTTCAACGCGGTGCCGGGGCTGGGCGAGCTGTTCGTCATTCCGGCGCTGACCCACTCCGGCCCCTGCGAGATCCTGTTCTGGGAGGCGGTGCCCGGTGGGCCGCTGGACCTGTGGACCGAGCGGCGCGACCCGGCCGAGCACCTGAAGCTCACCCTCGACCTGGTCCGCCGCTACACGCCGTGGATCTACGAGCGGTGCACCGAGGTGGAGCTGACCGACGGGCGGGCCACCCTGTCCGGGCGGTACACCCCCACGGTGCGCCGCCCGGTGGCGGAGCTGCCCTCGGGCGGGCTGGTGCTGGGCATGGCCGACGTCGTGGTGGCCAACGACCCGATCACCGGCCAGGGCAGCAACACGGCCGCGAAGTGCGCGTCGGCGTACCTCGGGTCGATCCTGGAGCACGGCGACCGGCCGTTCGACCGGGACTGGATGACAAGGGCCTTCGAGCGGTTCTGGGCCGGGACCGGCGAGGCCGTCACGGGCTGGACGAACGCCATGCTGCAACCGCTGCCGCCGCACGTGCAGCAGGTGCTCGGCGCGGCCGCCGGCAACCCGGTGGTGGCCCGCCGGTTCGCCAACGGCTTCAGCGACCCGAACGACTTCCGGGACTGGTTCCTCACCCCGGACGCCGCCGAGCGCTACCTGGCCTCGGTCGCCGGCTGACCACGGGGTCAGGCGGTCACGTGGGCGCTGTCGCCGGCCGTGGCGGCGAACGAGGTGCCGCTGACCATCCGGGCGGCGTCCGAGGCGAGGAACACCACCAGCGGCGCGACGTCCTCCGGCTGGACCCACGGCACCCCCAGCGGGGTCTTCGCCCGCAGCGCCTCCATCGCGCTCCGCTCGTCGGCGGCGGCGTCCCCGGACGGCGTCTTCCCGCCCTCGACGATGGCCTGCGCGTAACGGTCCTGGTGCCGGGTCAGGGCGGTGTCGACCAGGCCGGGAATCACCGCGTTCACCGTGATCCCGTGCGCGCCGAGCTCCAGCGCCGCGGACTTGACCAGCCCGATCAGACCCCACTTCGACGCCGAGTAGGCCGCCCCGTTCGTCGTGCCGTGCTGACCCTGGGTGGAGGAGGTGACCACGATCCGCCCGCCGCCGCGGCGGACCAGCAGCGGGGCGAAGACCCGCAGCACGTTCGCGGTGCCGGTGAGGTTGACGTCGATCTGGTCGTGCCAGTCGGGGTCGGCCATCTCCAGCAGGGGCTTGAACGCCTGGATGCCGGCGTTGGCGAAGAGCACGTCGACGCCGCCGTGGTCCCGCTCGATCGCCGCCGCCACCGCGCGCACCGCGGCGATGTCGCGCTGGTCGGCGTGGTGCGCGGACCAGCGCGCCCCGGCTGCGGTGACCCGCCGGCCGGTCTCGGCCAGATCCTCGGGGCTCGCCGGCGGGAAGTCGAGGATCGGGCTCACGGGCCCGGCCACGTCGACCCCGGCCACGTCCGCGCCGGCCTCGGCGAGCGCCACGGCGGCGGCCCGGCCGATGCCACGCGCCGCGCCGGTGACCACGGCGACCCGCCCGGACAGCGGTCGCGCCGACGGCGCTGCGGACATCGGACCACCCCCGTTCCGCCGCCCGTCGACGGCACCCTCTCGCACCGTAGACCGGTCCGGCCGCGCCCCGCCGGGGATCGACGCCGCCGCCGGGTGACGGCCGTGCCGGTCAGAGGGTGCGGGTCAGCTCGGTGAGGATGTCGGCGGTCGGGGCGGCACGGGCGCCGCGCCATCCGGTGCCGGCCCACAGGTGCAGGCGTTCGGCGTCCCCGGCCTGGGCGGCGGCGGCGCGTAGCGGCCTCGTGAGGTGGTGCAGCGCGGGGTAGCCGAGCGGGGCGGCCGCCTCGTGCCGGTCGATGAAGTCGTTGCGCAGCCCGCGCGCCGGGCGGCCGGTGAAGGCGCGGGTGACCACCGTCCGGTCCCGCCGCGGGTCGGCCAGCGCGTCCCGGTGGGTCCGGCCGGTGCCGGCTTCGTCGGCCCGGAGCAGGAGCGTGCCGACCAGCACGCCGACGGCGCCCGCGACGAGCGCGGCCCGGACGTCGTCGGCGCCGCCGATCCCGCCCGCGCCCAGCACGGGCAACCCGGCACGGCCGGCGACCAGCGCGACGATTTCGGGCAGCGGGCGGGGCGGAGGCGGGGCGTCCGGGGTGAAGGTGCCCAGGTGCCCGCCGGCGGCGCCGCTCTGCGCGACCAGTCCGTCCACGCCGAGGTCGGCCGCGGCCGCCGCCTCGGCCGGGTCCGTCACCGTGACCAGCACCCGGGTCCCGGCCCGCCGCAGGTCCCGGATCACCGACTCCGGCGGCAGGCCGAACGTGAAGCTCACCACCGGCACCGGGTCGGCGAGCAGCAGGTCGAGCTTCGCCGGCCAGTGGTCGTCGTCCTCGGTGCGGGCGGCGGCTGCCAGGTCCAGGCCGTAGGGCGTGCCCTCGGCGGCGATCCCGGTCGCGTAGCGGCGGAACTCCGCCTCCGCCACCGGCACCGGCGTGGGCACGAAGACGTTCACCCCGAACGGCCGGCCGACGGCGCGCAGGTCGGCGATCTCCGCCGCCACCGCCTCGGGCGTCTTGTAGCCGGCGGCCAGGAACGCGAACGCTCCGGCCGTGCCCACCGCCGCCGCCAGCCCGGTGGTGGTCGGCCCACCGGCCATCGGCGCGGCCACCACCGGCAGGTCCACCCCGAGCAGTTCCCGCATCCCGTCCACCGCACCAGTCTGCCCGTCCACCGCCGGCTCCGTCAGGACGGCAGCCGTTCGCGCAGCCAGGCCGGCTCCGGGTTCACCACGGCCTCGTCGCGCAGCACCACGGTCGGGACCGTCTCGTCACCGCCGGTGACCGCCCGGACCGCCGCCGCCCCGTCGGGGTCGCGCCAGATGTTCACCCAGTACGCCCGGCCGGCACGGCGGCCGAGGCGCAGTCGCAGGCGCAGGCAGTAGCGGCAGCCCGGTCGCCAGTAGACCACCGGCCGGCCGTCCCGCGCGCTGCGCTCCCGCGCCTCGGCGGCGGCCAGCGACCTCGGGAACGCCAGCGGCGAGAAGAGCACCGCGAGCGCCGCGAAGACCAGGAACTCGACGGCGCCCACCACCGGGGTGCCCGCGCTGACCGCGGCAAGCACCCCGACCACCAGCATCAGGCCGGCCATCCACCAACTGCGCATCACGTCGCGGGATGCTACCCGCGCCGGTCATGCGGTCGCGTCGGCCAGCAGTTCGAGCAGGTGGCGGTACGGCTGCCCGGTGGCCCGGGCCATGCCGATCTCGCAGGTGCGGTTCACCGAGGCGTACCCGTCGAAGGAACGCCCCGCGACGGCGGCGGCCTCGGCGCGGGTGGCGGAGGCGGTCAGCTCCGGATGCAGCAGGCCCCGGTCGCCGGCGAACCCGCAGCACTGCCAGCCCTCGGGCACCACCACCTCGTCGGCGACGGCGCGGGCGACGGCGAGCAGCGCCCCGTCCAGCCCGAGCCGGGTGGAGGAGCAGGTGGGGTGCAGCGCGAGGGAGCCGAGCCGGCGGCGCACGGTGAGCCGGGGCAGCAGCTCGGTGGCCGCGTACCCGACGGCGTCGACCACCCGCAGGTCGCCGGCCTCGGCGAGCAGTTTGGCGAAGCCCTCGGTGCAGGAGGCGGCGTCGCTGACCACCGGCAGCGCGCCGTCGCGGCTGGCCGCCCGCAGCGCCGGCGGCACCCGGTCGCGCACCGCCTGGTAGCCGTCGGTGAGGCCCTTGGAGGACCAGGGCGTGCCGCAGCACATGCTCCCGATTCCCTCGGGCACGAGCAGGTGGACGCCGGCCCGGTCGGCGAGGGTGAGCAGGGCGGCGGCCACGCCCGAGCCGCCCTCGGCCGGCGCGAACAGGGTGCCGAGGCAGGACGGGACGAAGACGGCGTCCGGCTCGCCGACCGGGCGGGGCTGCCGCGGCCGGCCGCCCCGGGGCAGGTCGCGCCGCCACTGCGGGACCCGGTCGGCGCCGAGGACGGCGCGGGCGGCCCGGGTGGCCGCCTCGGGCAACGCGGGCGGCAGCGCGCCGGCCAGGTCGAGGCCGCGGGCCATGCCCCGGGTGGTGGCGCCCCAGCGACGCGCGGCGCCCCGCCAGCCGGCCTGCGCGGCCCCGCCGTTGCGGTCGGTACGCAGCCGCTTCACCAGGTCGCCGGTGTTGATCAGGACGGGACAGGCGGTGGCGCACATGCCGTCCACGGCGCAGGTGTCCACCGCGTCGTAGTCGTAGGCGGCTTCCAACTCACGGGCCAGGGCCGCGTCGCCGGCGGCGCGGGCGGCGGCGATCTCCCGGCGCAGCACGATCCGCTGCCGGGGCGTGGTGGTGAGGTCGCGGCTGGGGCAGACCGGCTCGCAGTAGCCGCACTCGACGCAGCGGTCCACCTCCTCCTCCACGGTCGGCACGGTCTTCAGGTGCCGCATGTGGATCTCCGGGTCGTCGCTGAGCAGCACGCCCGGGTTGAGCACGCCGTCCGGGTCACAGAGCGTCTTGACCTCGCGCATCACCGCGTACAGCTCGTCGCCGAACTGCCGCCGCACGTACGGGGCCATCACCCGGCCGGTGCCGTGCTCGGCCTTGAGCGTGCCGCCGTGGCCGAGGACCAGGTCGACCATCTCCTCGGTGAAGTCGGCGTAGCGGGCCGGGGCGGCGCCGCCCGCGAACCGCTCGTTGAGCATGAAGTGCAGGTTGCCGTCCTTGGCGTGGCCGAAGATGACGCTCTCCTCGTACCGGTGCCGGTCGAAGAGGTCGGCGAGCGCGGCGCAGGTGTCGGCGAGGGCCTCGACCGGGACGGCGATGTCCTCCAGCAGCGCGGTGGTGCCGGACGGACGGGCGCCGGCCACCGCCGCGTACAGGCCCTTGCGGATGTGCCAGAGCGCGGCGCGGGCGGCGGCCTCGCCGCTGAGCCGGGCCGGGGTGGTCAGCGGCAGGTCGGCCAGCACCGGCCGGGCGGCGGCGACCCGCGCGGCGAGCGCCTCCGGGTCGGACTCCTGCCACTCGACGAGCAGCGCCGCGTGCTCGCGGACCGGCAGGCCGCGCAGCGCGGCGTCCGCCCGCGGGTCCCGCTGGGCGACCCGCAGGGCGGCCGCGTCGAGCAGTTCGATCGCCGCCGGCCCGGCGGCCACCAGCGCCGGCATGGCGGCCATCGCCGCGCCCAGGGTGTCGAAGACCAGCAGGCCGGTCCCGGCGTGCCGGTGCACGGGTACGGTGCGGAAGGTCGCCGCCGCGACGAAGGCGAGGGTGCCCTCGCTGCCCACCACCAGCCGGGTGAGCAGGTCGGCGGGGGTGTCGTGGTCGAGGAAGGCGTTCACGCCGTACCCCATGGTGTTCTTCATGGCGTACTGGGCGCGGATCCGGCGCACGGAGTCGGGGTTGCCGCGGACCCGGTCGCGCAGCCGCAGCAGGCCGGCGTGCAGGTCGGGCTCGGCGGCGCGCAGCCGGGCGTCGGCGTCCGGGACGCCGGTGTCGAGCACGGTGCCGCTGGGCAGCACCAGCAGCAGCGACTCCAGGGTCCGGTAGGTGTTGAACTCGGTGCCGCAGGTCATTCCGCTGGAGTTGTTGGCGACGACTCCGCCGACCGTGCAGGCGGACTCGCTGGCCGGGTCCGGGCCGAGCTTGCGGCCGTACGGGGCGAGCCGGGCGTTGACCTGCCGCAGCACCACCCCGGGCTGCACCCGCACCCGGTGACCGGAGTCGAGGACGTCGAGGTCGCGGAAGTGGCGCCGGGTGTCGACCAGCAGCCGGTCGGTGACCGCCTGGCCGCTGAGGCTGGTGCCGCCGGAACGGAAGGTCAGCGGGGCGCCGGTGCGGCGGCTGTGCCGCAGCAGGGCGGCGACCTGGTCGGCGTCGGCCGGGGTGACCACGGCGCTCGGGTGCAGCAGGTAGTGCGACGCGTCGTGGGCCAGCCGGAGCCGGTCCGCGGCCCGGGTGGCCACCCCGCCGGGCACCACCGCCTCCAGTCCGTCCCGCGCGTCGCCGCTCAGCTCGACCATGATCGCCGCACCTCCCGCGGCCCACCCTAGTCACGAGCGCACGGCGCGCCGCCGGCCCCTTGCCCCCGGCATCGACCCAGGTGGATACTCGCCGCTACAGCGTTCGTCGAGGTCGAGCCCCGAACCGACTCCGGCGACACGGCATGGACGCCGACGCAACCGGCGGCCTTCACCGTCCGAGGAGAAGACCGTGAGAATCCGCCGAAGCCGACTCACCCCCCTGCTCGCCGCGACCGTCGGCCTGGTGGCCGCCGGCGCCTTCGCCGTTCCGGGCGCCGCCTCGGCCGCCACGCCGAGCTTCACCGCCGACCAGCTGTCCCGGGTCGACTCCGCCGTCGCCGCCTCCGGGGTCGACGGCATCGCCTGGCACGTGGACGCCGCGTCCCACCGTGTGGTGGTGACCGCCGACGAGAGCGTTTCGGCGGCCGAGCTCGCCACGCTCAAGAGGAGCGCCGGAGCCCAGGCCGGCGCGATCCGGGTCGACCGGGCCAAGGGGACCTTCCGCCCCCTGCTCTCCGCCGGGAACGCCATCTACGGCGGCGGCTACCGCTGCTCGCTCGGCTTCAACGTGGTCAAGTCCGGCGTCTACTACTTCCTCACGGCCGGGCACTGCGGTGACGTGGCCAACGCCTGGTACACCAACTCCAGCCAGACCACCCTCATCGGCCCGACCACCGGCTCCAGCTTCCCGGGCAACGACTACGCGCTGGTCCGCTACGACAACGCCGCGCTGAGCCACCCCGGCGGCTACACCGCCGCGAACGCGTTCGTCGGCGAGTCGGTCAAGCGCACCGGGTCGACCACCGGCACCCACAGCGGCACCGTGACCGCCTTGAACGTGACGGTCCGCTACCAGGGCAGCGGCACGGTCCGCGGCATGATCCAGACCACGGTGTGCGCCGAGCCGGGCGACTCGGGCGGCCCGCTCTACGACGGCACCAAGGCGCTCGGCATCACCTCCGGCGGGAGCGGCAACTGCCGGACCGGCGGCACGACGTTCTTCCAGCCCGTCACCGAGGCGGCGAGCGCGTACGGCGTGACCGTCTACTGAGGCATCGCACAGGGGACCCGCACCCGCTCCAGGGTGCGGGTCCCGTCGTGCCTGGACCGCCGAGGCGGCACCCGTCAGCCCTGCCGCAGCGCCGGCATCGGTACCGGCACGGCGAGCGCCGTCGCCCCGGCGCCCGCGCCGCCCTCGCAGGTGTTGGGCGGCACGGTGCCGATGCCCCGGGTGGCCGGTCGCTCCGCCGCCCAGAACATGAAGCCCAGCATGCCGGCCGTGCTGCCCGCGCCGTGCGGGGCGACGCTCTGCACGTACGGGGCGGCGGCCTTCTGCACCGAGTTGGCGTAGTTGACGCACTCGGGCAGCGGTTTGCCGCCGTAGGCCAGGTAGACCGCGCCGGTGAACTTGGCCGGGGCGAGTGGAGGCACCGGCGGGTTGTACTGCGGCTTGCCGTCGACGTGCTCCTGCCAGTCCGCCTGCGCGGTGCCGGCCGAGGCGGGCCGGGCGGTGACCATGGCGTTGGCGTAGTCGAGCACCGGAGCGTCGGTGCGCAGCCAGTCGGCGGTCGCCTTGCGGTTGAGGTCGATCAGCCAGCGGTCGCCGGCGGCCACGTCGATGGTGAGCCGGGCCGGCGGGCGCGCGCCGGTGGCGTCGTAGGTGTGGACCGTCCGGTAGGCGTCGATGAACGACTGGAGGCCGGCCAGGTTCGGGCCGGTGTTCCGCTCGTAGTCGATCTCGATGCCGACGCCGAGCCGGGTGGCCACGGCGGCGGCCCGCTGCCCGAGCAGGGTGGGGTTCTCGGCGAGCGCGGTGTCCCAGTCGTCGGTGTAGGTGATGCCGCCGATCGACAGCATCACCCGGACGCCACGGGCCGTGAAGTACTGCACGATCTCGCTGGTCATGCCGCGCGGCACCCCGTCGAGGGTGGTGGCGTCGGTGGTCTGGCGCAGCAGGTCGAGCGGGTTGACGAAGCTCAGCACCACGAGGTTGACCGAGGGACGGCCGTCGCCGCGGTCGATCAGCCAGTGGTTCTGGCTGTCGAACTGGGCGACCGTGCGGGCCGTGCCCCAGGTGCAGAAGTCGTTGCCGCAGTGCCATGCGCCGTAGACCTGGACGGGGGTGGCCGCCAGCGGCGCGGGCGCGGGCCGGGGCGCGGCGACGGCCGGGCCGGTGGTGGCGAGGACGAGCAGGAGCGCGGCCAGGAGTACCGAGCGTCGCATGGGGACCTCCCCGACTGTTCAGTACGCCTTGTTTACAGTAGAGCGACGACCGACGTCAATGCGCTGCGGCGATCCGGTCCAGCACCCGTTGCTGGAAGGCACGGGCCTCGGGTCCGGCCGGCGGCGGGCCGCCCCGACGGGCCGCGATCGACCGGCGGATCAGCTCGGCGTCCGGGTCGTCGGCCGCGAGCCGCCGCCCGGCGTCCACCTTGCCCAGCCAGACGCCGTCGCCCGCCGACCAGGATCGCCGCGACGGCGAGCACCCCGAGCACCGGGGCGGCCCAGCGGGCGCCCTCCGGGGCCACCCCGACGGCCACCCGGATC
>NZ_JBEXLR010000053.1:0-40327 GCF_040610095.1 Micromonospora sp. NPDC004540 | reverse complement strand
AGACTTCCAGTTTTTCTTTGCTGGGGCGCGGCCCCGTCTCTTGCGGGCGCCCGGCCCGCCTTTCCTCATGGTCCCTTCACCACGGCTCGATCATGGTCGAGCCGCAGATCACGGCCTACTTCCCGTTGTCCGGCACCGGGTGCATGACGGTCAGGGTCATGCTGTTGTTCTTGTAGGACACCCGGAACAGGTAACCGCCCACGTTCAGGGCCCGGTTCTCGGGCAGCGCGTGGAAGGCGCCCTTGATCGAGCTACCGCTCATGATCGTGAACACGGTGCCCGGAGTCAGCTTGCCCCGCACGTCCAGGTCCAGCTCGCCGTCCAGCACCAGCTTGCCCGCCGCCCGGACGCTCGTGTAGTCCCGGTCGCCGGAGATCGTGACGGCGACGCCACCCTGCCTGCCGACGGTCACGTTCCCGCCGACGCTCAGGACGTTGCCCGCGGAGGCGCCGGTGAGGTGCGCGGCCTCGTCGGACGCGAGCCCGGGCCGCAGCACGCCGCTGGTGACGGTCACGCTGTCACCCACGCTGCCACTGCCGCCGAACGTGCCGCCCTTGACGTCGATCGAGCTTGCGTGCGAGCCGGTGATCGAAAGCTTGCCGCCCTCGACCGTCGTGCCGCCCTCGTAGGTCTCGTCGCCCGTCATGATCAGCGTCCCGGGGCCCTGCTTGGTCAGAGAGGCCGTGTAGAGGTTGTTGTCGATGTTGTTCTGAATGTAGGCCGCGCGCTGGTCCATCCATTCCTTGCGCCACTTGACGGCATCCTCATAGGTGATCTTGTCGTACAACTCGGGATGGCCGTTGGTGATAGCTTGGATGTGGGGATCACCCAGAATGCCCTGAAGCATGAAGGCCTGCTCGTCAAGCGTGCCGTCCGGGTTCAGCACGTTGGGGCTGAATTCACCGGCGTAGGCAATGCCTTGCTCCTTGTAGCCCGCCAGCCACTCCAGATCTTCCTTTTCCCGTTCCTTGATCGCGATCTGGCTGATGTCGTTCGACCAGACGTCCAGGGGCGCTTTATCCATGTTGTAGGTCATGGGGCTCAGGAGCTGGCCGGGGCCGTACATGCCCTTGGCCAGATCGGGAATCCCCCAGCCCCAGCGTTCGTCCGGAAGACCGTCGGGAGCGGTCCAGGCGATGGATGCCCCGGAGGGGGAGGTCTGCCCGGTGCCGAGGAATCTCACGCCGTCGGACATCTTGTTGTTCGCCGTGGTGAACATCAGCTCACGCACCTGCTTGGCGTCCATGTCCGGATAGCGGGAGAGCAGAACCCCCATCACCCCTGTCGCAACGGGCGTTGCCGGTGACGTGCCGCTTGAGTTCGAATAGTTGGTGTCACCACCACTGCTCGTGGTCCGAACGTTGTTTGAGGGGGTAGACACGTTCCACCATTTGGCGAGCCCCGCCTCGTTGTACCCGAACTGCTTGGTGTATTCGGGATTGGTCGCAGTGGGCGGCTGCACCCCGCCGACGGCTATCCACTGCTTTTCCGCCGAAGGATTGAAGAGGGGATACGCCGGGCGAAAATACGGGTTGCTCCAGTCGTTGTTGCCGGCCGACCTCGCGTTGACGGTACCGCTGTCCTTGATGGCGTCCCAGATGGCGTCCATGAAGGAACGTCCGGGGTACTTCGGATTGTATTGAATGCCGCCTTCCGAGTAGCTCTTCTTGAAGAAGAAATACTGGTACTCCAGATCCTTCAGGTACTCGTTGGGGATGATGGTCGCCATTGCCGTGGCGCTGGCACTGTCCTTGCCAGGCAGTTGGTAAGCGTTGGCGCGGTTGCCGTTGACTCCAAGGTCCTTTCCCGAGCCGTCATAGCGGGCCCTGTCAAGAGTCTGGACAAAAGAGCCCCAACTGCTGTTGATGACCTGGGCGCCTGCATCGACCAGGGCCTTATTGGCCGTATACCAGTACACGTAATCGTGGAAGGGGCCGTGGGACTGGCTGTCGGAGCCGCCGGTCTTGGCCACATACATCTTCGACCCGAAGGCGATGCCGTGCTGGTCTATACCATCGCGCATGCCGGAGGTAACCCCAAGCATACCGGTCCCGTGCGAATAGTCACTTGTTCTCGCCTGATCACCGGCCACAGTGAACCACTCGCCCGCAGTAAAAGGGTTCGCCGGGATCGCACCACGATACCCGTAGCCGGACGTGCCGTACACACCCTCCCCTGCAACCGGCTCGATCAGCTCGGTCTGAAATGCTTCGTGTGTAGGCCGGTAGCCCGAATCCATCATGCCCAGCTTGACGCCCTGCCCGCAGTACCCCAAGGCGTAGGCGGTGGACGCGTTTACCGCGGTGAGCTGCCACGGGGAATTGACGGCCGTGCCAGGAGTAGAAGGATTATGGCCGGTATAATAACCATATTCCGGGGTTTCCCAACTGGCTTTGGCGCCATCCAGTTCCCTTGGACTCGTGGCGACAAAGCCGGGGTCTTCCGGGTACGACCACTGCGCGCAGTCTTCCGGGTTCGACCCCTGCGCGCTGGCCGGGCGTTCGTCGGCCCCCGGCCCGGCCACGGCGCCGGTCGCCGGCAGGCCGGCGGCCACGACCGCCAAGGCCAGCACGGAGCCGCGCCCGGCAAGCTTCCCTCTTCGCATCTGCGTGCTCCCCCTCTCCACACCACCCGTCGACCAGCGGCTCGAGGTCCCTCGTCGGTACGGACACGGGCCAGCCGCCACAACGGTCGAACCGAACCTACGGACCGACGTGCGGCAGGTCATCGGACACCTGCGGAAGATGGCCGCCGTCGGCTCCTACGCCTGTCGCACCGTCCCCGCCGGCGCTGGACCGAGAGCCGACCCGAGGTATGACTTCTCGGCGCCAGCGCCATCACCGCGGTCCCCGTCGTCAGTCGCGCCCCCAGCGGCCGACGACGGCCGCCGCGCCGCCGCCGCGGCGTACGGGCTCGGCCGCGGCGACCAGCCGGCCGTCCGCCAGGAACTCGATACCGGTCGCCGCCCCGATCTCCGCAGTGGGCGAGAAGGCGTGGCCCGGCGGGAGGCCGGTGGCGTACCCGGTGATGAAGGCCGACTCCGCCTGGGTGCTGGCGCCGTTGCGCTGCGACGCCCGCGGCGCGGCGAGGGCCTCCGGCAGCGTCATGCCCCGGTCGATCCGGTTCACCAGCATCTGCAGGACGGTGGTGATGATCGTGGCGCCGCCGGGCGAGCCGACGGCCAGGAACGGCCGGCCGTCGGCCAGCACGATCGTGGGTGACATGGAGCTGCGCGGGCGCTTGCCCGGCCCCGGGAGGTTCGGGTCGGTCGCGGCGCCCTGGGTCGGCGCGAAATTGAAGTCGGTCAGCTCGTTGTTGAGCAGGAATCCCCGGCCGGGCACAACCATGCCGTTGCCGCCGGTCGCCTCGATGGTCAGCGTGTATTCCACGACGTTGCCCCACCGGTCGGCCACGGTCAGGTTGGTGGTGCCGGTGCGGTCGTCGCGGACGTCGGCGACCGCCGCCGCCGAACAGCCGCCGTAGGCGCCGTCGGGGACGCCGGGCGCGACCGGCTTCGGCAGTGCCGCCGACGGGTCGATCAGGCAGGCCCGCTCCTTGGCGTACGCGTCGCTGAGCAGCTCGCGGAGCACGTTCTGCTGGGTGTGGTCGCCGACGTACCGGTTACGGTCGGCGAACGACAGCGCGCTGGCCTCCAGGTAGTGGTGCATCGCCTGGGTCGCGGTCATGGACCGCAGGTCGAACTGCTCGAGGATGTTGAGCGCCTCCCCCACGGCGGTGCCGCCGCTGGACGGGGTGGACATGCCGTACACCTCGAAACCGCGGTAGTCCGACCGGGCCGGCTCGGGGAATCGGGTGCGGTACGCGGCGAGGTCGGCGGCGGTCATGCCGGCCGGGCGGATCGGGTAGGGCCACGAGCCGACCGGCTGCGCCGCCACCGGCGGGTGCTGCACGGTCGCGACCACATCGCGACCGACCTCGCCGCGGTAGAGCACGTCGGTGCCCCGCTTGGCGATCAGCCGGTACGTCCCGGCGAGGTCCGGGTTGCGGAAGGTGCTGCCGACCGCCGGCGGCTGCCCGCCGGGCAGGTAGAGCGCGCTGGTCGAGTTGAACTGGCCGAACGCCGCCCGGTTCCCGGCGACCTGCCCGGCGAAGGTCTCGTCGACGGGGAAGCCGTCCTCGGCGACCCGCGCGGCGGGCGTGAGCAGCTGCGCGAGCGACCGGGTGCCCCAGCGGTCCAGCGCGTCCTGCCAGGTGAGCAGGGTGCCCGGGACGCCGACCGACAGGCCGCTGATCCGGGCCTCGTCGAACCGGTACGGCGCTCCGGTGGCCGGGTCGATGAAGGTGGTCTCGCTCATCGAGGCGGGTCCGGCCTCGCGGCCGTCGATGGTGTGCACCCGCCGGCTCTTCGCGTCGTAGTAGACGAAGAAGCCCCCGCCGCCGATGCCGGCCGAGAAGGGTTCGGTGACGCCGAGCGTCGCCGCGGCGGCGACCGCCGCGTCGACCGCGTTGCCGCCGCGGCGCAGCACGTCCAGGCCGACGGCCGTGGCGGTGGCATCCACGGTGGACACCGCTCCCCCGTACCCGACGGCCACCGACTCCTTCGGCGGCGCGGCCGGCTTCGCCTGGGCGGGAACGGTGGTCCCGGCCATGAGCGTGGCCAGGGCGATGGTCGCGGTGACGAGGGCCCGAAATCTCATGTGGCCTCCCAGATCGACATGAGTGAACCTCCTGCCTACTCCACCGATCGAGGGCGGGCAACCCGAGGACCGGGCGGGTTGTTGACGGCTGGTTCGCCCGGTGCCTACAGTGCTTTAAACCATCTAGTTGAAAGGGCGGAACGGATGACCACGGATGCGCTGTCCCGGGCCTTCGCCGCCCTCGCGGATCCGACCCGGCGCGACATGGTGGCCCGGCTCTCCGAAACCGACGCGACCGTGAGCCAGTTGGCCGAGCCGTACAGGATGACGCTGCAGGCGGTCTACAAGCACCTGCGGGTGCTCGAGGACGCCGGACTGGTCAGCCGGCCGAGCGGGCCGCAGCCCCGGCCGGTGCGCCTGGAGGCTCAGGCCCTCGACCTGATGGACACCTGGATCGAGCGCCACCGGCGCCGCGTCGAGCAGCGCTATCGCCGCCTCGACGCCGTGCTGGCGGAGATGAGAGGAGAAAAGCATGGACAGGATCACGGAGACAGCAATCGAGGCCGATCCGAGGCTGCCGGTCATCCGGATGAGTCGTGACTTCGCGGCAACGCCCGAGCAGCTGTTCCGCGCCCACACCGATCCCGAGTTGTACGCCCGGTGGGTCGGTCCCGACACCACGGCCACCCGCATCGAGCACTGGGACGCATCCACCGGCGGCAGCTGGCGGTACGTCTCGACGCACGACGGCACGGAGTACTGGTTCCGCGGCTGCTTCCACGAGGTACGGCCGGACCGCATCGTGCAGACCTTCACGTTCGAAGGCGAGCCCGACGGAGTCGCGCTGGAGACGTTGTGGTTCGAGGACCTGGGCGACGGCCGCACGCGGCTCCGGACACAGTCCCTCGTCGACAGCTTCGAAGGCCGCGACGCGTGGCTGCGCAGCGGCATGGAGGTCGGTGTCAACGACGGCTACGCGAAGCTGGAGAGGATGATCATCGATGGCGCTGTCTGACCGCCCGGCCGCTCGGCACCGGCAGGTCGCCGGGCTGTTCACCGACCGGGTCCGGGGTGCCCGATCGTGGGACGTGCCAGCCCCGGTCGCCGGCTGGAGCGCCCGCGACGTGGTGCGTCACCTGACCGAATGGTTCCCCGGGTTTCTCGCCTCCGGCGCCGGCATCGACCTGCCCAAGGGGCCGTCCGTGGACGAGGACCCGGTCGCCGCCTGGCAGATTCACCGCGATGCCGTGCAGGCGGTGCTGGACGATCCGGAGACGGCGCACCGGCACCTCACCAACCCCCACATCGGCAGCCTGCCGCTGGCGGCCGCGATCGACCGGTTCTACACCACCGACGTGTTCATGCACACCTGGGACCTCTCCAGGGCCACCGGCCAGGGCGACGCGCTGGACCCGGAGTTCTGCGCTGAACTCCTCGGTGGGATGGAGCAGATGGAGGAGGTCATCCGCTCCTCCGGCCAGTACGGCCCGCGAGTGGCGGTGCCCGCGGACGCGGATGCCCAGACCAAACTGCTGGGCTTCATCGGCCGGGATCCGTTCTGGTCGAAGCCGTGAGTCGAACCCCGGACTACCGGGCGAGCACGTCCACGGCGAGTTCCCGCACCACCGACTCGTCCACCTCGACGCCGAGCCCGGGCCCCGTCGGCACCTGGGCGACGCCGTCGCGCACCTCGACGGTCGCGCCGGTGGCGTAGGAGGAGGTGAGGAACTGCCGGCCGTTCAGGTCGACGGGCGTGTCGATGCCGTACGCGGCGAACAGGTGCAGCGACGCGGCCAGCCCGAGGTCCGAGTCGGTGAGCCCCGACCCCATGAGCCGTACCCCGGCGTCCTCGGCGAGGGCGCAGAGCCGCCGGGACAGCGTCAGACCGCCGCTGCGCTGCACCTTGGCGATCGCCACGTCCACCGCGTTGAGCTTCACGAACGTCGCCAGGTCGCTCGGGTGGCGCAGGCTCTCGTCGAGCGCGACGGGAATCGGTGAGGTCTCCCGCAGCCGGCGTTGCCCGGCCACGTCGTTGGCCGGCAGCGGCTGCTCGAACGCGGTGACGTCGAGGTCGGCCAGCCGGCGGGCCATCCGCAGTGCGCCGTCGACGGTGTAGCCCTGGTTGGCGTCGACCCAGAGGGCGGCGTCGGGCGCGGCCTCGCGGACGGCCCGCACCACGGCGGCGTCCTCGGCCTCGCTGTGCAGGCCGACCTTCACCTTGAACGCCCGGTAGCCCAGTTTGCCGCCCTCCGCGACGGCGTCGGCGACCTCCTCGGCGGTCTGCCCGGAGACGATCCAGCCGAGCTCGATGGTCTCCCGGCGGCGCTGTCCCCACAGCACCCCGACCGGTACGCCGAGCGCGCGGCCGAGCAGGTCGTGCAGGGCCACGTCGACGGCGCTCTTGGCCAGCGGCGAGCCGATGGTGAAGCCGCGGTTGATCGCGCGGTCGAAGGCGGTGGTGACGCCGTCGAGGTCCCAGGCGGGGCGGCCCAGGATGGCCGGGGCGAGGTACCGGTCGATGGTGGTGACGATCGATTCGGCGGTCTCGTAGGTCCAGGCGGGGATGGGGGTGGCCTCACCCCAGCCGGCGATGCCGTCGGCGGTGACCTTCACGAGGATGCGGATGCTGGGTGTGCCGGCGACGGCGACCGACCCGCCGGACACCCCGAACGAGCGCACGGTGGGCAGCGCGACGGCGTACGTGTCGACGGCGTCGATGGTCAGCCCCGACAGGGCGGTGGCGGGCGAGATCACGAAACAACCTCCGTCAGACGAGCTTGGCGGTGCTGGCCCGGACGACCACCTCGCCGCCCATCCGCAGCAGCCGGCGCCGGCGTCCGTTGTTCTCGGTCAGCGCCAGCTCCATCGCCTTCTCCCCGAGCCGTTGCAGCGGCAGCGCCACCGTGGTCAGCGGGGGGGTGAGGTCGCGGACGATCGGGATGTCGTCGAAGCCGGCGACCGAGATGTCGTTCGGCACCGACAGGCCGTTGTCGCGTAGCGCCGCGCAGGCGCCGATGGCCATCACGTCGGTCAGCGCGAACACGCAGGTGGCCGCCGATCCCCGGGCCAGCAGCTCGGACATCGCGCCGTACCCGCCGTCGCGGGTGAAGGGGCCCTCGACGACGTCGGCCGGGTCCAGCGTCACGCCGGCCTTGGCCAGTTCGTCGCGGAAGCCGCCGAGCCGGTCGGCGACGGTGGTGAGCGCCCGCGGCCCGGAGAGCACGGCGAACCGGCGGTGGCCGAGGTCGAGCAGGGCGCGGGCCATGGCGGCGGCGCCGGCCCGGTTCTCCGGCAGCACGCTGTCGACCTTCAGGCTGCGGTGCCGGCTGACCACGGCGACCCGGCCGCCACCGTCCAGGTAGGGCTTCAGCTCGGCCTCCAGGGCCCGCTCCCAGCGGGCGTCCTCGAAGCCGGAGCCGATCAGCAGGATGGCCGGGGCGCGCTCGGCGCGCAGCATCGACACGTACGCGATCTCGCGCTCGGGGTCGCGGAAGGTGCTGGCCAGCATGACCAGCAGGTCGTTGTCCCCGGCGACCCGCATGACGCCGCCGGCGATGGCGGCGAAGTAGGGGTCGGTGACGTCGTGGCAGATGACGCCGACGGTGCGGTGCGAGGCGCCGGCGAGGGCCCGGGCGTGCGCGTTGGGGGTGTAGGCCAGCTTCTCGGCGGCGGCGATGACCCGGTCCCGCAGTTGCGGGGTGACCCGCATGCCGTTGAGCGCCCGGGAGGCCGTGGCCAGCGAGACGTCCGCCGCTCTGGCCACGTCTTCCAAGGTCACGTGCGCCCGTGGCTGCATCGAATCTCCCCCTGCGGAAGTTCTTGACCGGATTATTTCGGCGTGGTTACCGTAGCATCCTGAAAGCGCTTACTGAAAGCGCATTCAGGGCCGGTTCCCCGTCCTCAGCGGGGTCGTCCGGCCCTGCCGACGGCACGCGCCTACCCAGCGGCTGAGTACCCGGAAACCGCCGGCCAGCCAGGGAGAACGGAGGGTCATGGCCGCGCAGAGCACCATCGAGCAACCGGAGCGCACCGCTCCCGCCGGCGCCACCGCGTCGGCCGCCCGCCGCCCGGCTGCGGCGGGCGCCGGCCTGCTCCGGTTCGCCCGGAACACCTGGCGCCCCGCCGCGGTCCTCGTGGCCATCCTGGTCGTCTGGTGGGTGGTCACCGCCGCGGAGCTGGTGAAGCCCTACCTGGTTCCCTCACCCGCCACGACGCTGGACGTCGTCCTCGCCCAGCCGGGTTACTTCGCGCACCACACCTGGATCACCACGTACGAGACGGTGCTGGGCTTCGCCATCGCCATCGTGGTCGGCGTGCTCTCCGCGGTGGTCATGGTCTACTCGCCCACCGTCGAGAAGAGCCTCTACCCGCTGCTGCTGTTCGCCCAGGTCATTCCGAAGATCGCGATCGCGCCGCTGTTCATCGTGTGGCTCGGCTTCGGGCTCTCCCCCAAGGTCGTCGTCGCGGTCCTGATGGCCTTCTTCCCGATCGTCATCTCCACGGTCACCGGTCTCAAGTCGATCGACCCGGAGATGCTGCAACTCTCGGCCACCATGGGCGCCGGTCCCGCCCAGACGTTCCGGAAGATCCGGTTCCCGGCCGCCCTGCCGCACCTGTTCGCCGGCCTCAAGGTCGCCGCCACCATGGCCGTCACCGGCGCCGTCGTCGGTGAGTTCGTCGGCGCCAACGAGGGCCTCGGCTACGTGATCCTGCAGGCCAACGGCAACCTCGACACCCCGACCCTGTTCGCCGGGCTGATCATCATGTCGCTGCTCGGCGTGATCCTCTTCGTCGTCGTCGAACTGCTGGAGTACCTCGTTCTCCCCTGGCACGCCAGCCGCCGCACCGACGCCGCCACCACAACGATGTGAACAGGAGAACCCTCGGATGAAGTTGCGTACTCTCGCCGCCGTGCTGCTGCCGGCGCTCCTACTGTCCGTCACCGCCTGCGGCGACTCGTCCTCCGGCGAGCAGGCCAAGAACGCCCAGGGCCTGGACAAGGTCACCCTCACCCTCAACTGGTACCCCTACGGCGAGCACGCGCCGTTCTACTACGGCAAGAAGCAGGAGATCTTCGCCAAGCACGGCATCGACCTGACCATCCAGGCCGGGCAGGGCTCGCAGAAGACGATCCAGGCCACCGCCGCCGGGCAGACGGACTTCGGCTGGGCCGACACCCCGGCCCTGCTCTCCGGGGTCGGCCAGGGCATGGACGTCAAGAGCGTCGGCGTCTTCCTGCAGACCACCCCCTCGTCGGTGCAGTTCTTCAGCGACAAGAACATCGCCTCCCCCGCCGACCTCAAGGGCAAGACCATCGCCTCCACGGCCGGCGACGCGCTGAGCAAGACCTTCCCGGCGTTCCTCAAGGCCAACGGGCTCGCCGCCAGCGACGTGACCCTGCAGAACACCGACCCGGCCGGCAAGATGGCCGCCGTCATGTCGGGTAAGACCGACGCGCTGCTCGGCTTCGCCACCGACCAGGGCCCGACCATGCAGGAGAAGGCCGGCAAGCAGGTCTCCTACCTGAAGTTCGCCGAGCACGGCCTGACCTTCTACAGCAACGGCCTGCTCGCCTCCGGCGACACCATCAAGAACAAGCAGGACCTGGTCAAGCGGATGGTCGCGGCCAGCAGCGAGGCCTGGGCCGCCGCCGAGAAGGACCCCGCCGGCGCCGTGGCGGCCATGCAGGGCGCGTCCCAGCAGCTGCCGTCGGAGAAGGTGCTCACCGAGCAGTTCAACGCCACGCTCCAGCTGCTGCACACCGACGCCACCAAGGGCCAGGCTCCCGGCGTCAACGACGAGTCCGACTGGCAGAAGACCATCACCGTCTTCGCCGACGCCGGTGTGATCACCAAGGCGGAGTCGCCGTCGAAGTACTGGGACGCGAGCTTCTCACCGAAGGGATGAGACCGATGACGGTCGGCAACACCACCACGCAGCGTTCCACGGATGCCACGGCGACCGGCGCCGCGGTCGACATCGACCAGGTCGCGGTCCGGTTCCGCACCAAGAAGAAGGACGTCACCGCGCTGCGCGACGTCTCGTTGCGGATCGAGCCGGGCGAGTTCGTCGCCATCGTCGGCGCCTCCGGCTGTGGCAAGTCCACGCTGCTGAAGTTGGTGTCCGGCCTGCTGCGGCCGTCGTCCGGCGAGGTCCGCCTGCACGGCGAGGACGTGCGGGGGCCGCGGCGCGACATCGGGTACGTCTTCCAGCGCGCCGCTCTGCTGGAGTGGCGTACGGCCCGGCGCAACATCCTGCTCCAGGCCGAGATGCGGGGCATGCCGAAGGCGCAGGCACGCCAGCGCGTCGACGAGCTGATCGCGATGACCGGGCTGACCGGCTTCGAGGACGCGTACCCGAACGAGCTCTCCGGTGGCATGCAGCAGCGCGTGGCCCTGTGCCGCGCGCTGCTGCACCGCCCGCCGGTGCTGCTCATGGACGAGCCGTTCGGGGCGCTCGACGCCCTCACCCGCGAGCAGATGAACGTCGAGCTGCGGCGGATCTGGCGGGAGACCGGCACCACCGTCCTGCTGGTCACGCACTCCATCGCCGAGGCGGTCTACCTGGCCAACCGGGTGATCGTCATGACCCCTCGACCCGGCACCGTCGCCGAGGTCATCGATGTCGACCTTCCCGTCGAGCGGGACTACGGCCAGACCATGTCGGCGCCGGAGTTCGCCCGCGCCACGGGACGCATCCGGGACCTGCTGGGTGCGACGACGACCGCCGAATAACCACTGGAAGGAAACACACGTGGAGCGCACGTCAATCGGGATCATCCTCAACGGGGTGACCGGCCGGATGGGGTACCGGCAGCACCTGGTCCGGTCCCTGCTCGCCATCCGCGAGCAGGGCGGCCTGCCCGCCCGCGACGGCAGCCGCATCTGGCCCGAGCTGACCCTGGTCGGCCGCAACGAGGCCAAGCTCGCCGAGATCGCCGCCCGGCACGGGCTGACCTCGTACACGACCGACCTGGACGCCGCGCTCGCCGACGACTCCCACCAGATCTACTTCGACGCGCAGGTGACCGCGCAGCGGGAGAAGGCCATCCGGGCGGCCATCGAGGCCGGCAAGCACATCTACACCGAGAAGCCGCTCGCCGAGGGGCTGACCGGCTCGCTGGAGCTGGCCCGGCTCGCCGCCGCCAAGGGCGTCAAGAACGGCGTCGTACAGGACAAGCTCTTCCTGCCCGGCCTGCGCAAGCTCAAGCGGCTGGTCGACAGCGGCTTCTTCGGCCGGATCCTGTCGGTGCGCGGCGAGTTCGGCTACTGGGTGTTCGAGGGTGACTGGCAGGACGCCCAGCGGCCGAGCTGGAACTACCGCGCCGAGGACGGCGGCGGCATCACCGTGGACATGTTCCCGCACTGGCACTACGTGCTGGAGCAGATCTTCGCCCCGGTGACCGCGGTGACCGCGCACATCGCCACGCACATCCCCGAGCGGGTCGACGAGACCGGCCAGACCTACCGGGCCACCGCCGACGACGCCGCGTACGGCATCTTCGAGCTGGCCGGCGGCATCACCGCGCAGATCAACTCCTCCTGGGCGGTCCGGGTCTACCGGGACGAGCTGGTCGAGTTCCAGGTCGACGGCACGCACGGCAGCGCCGTGGCCGGGCTGCGCGAGTGCCGCATCCAGCACCGCGGCGCCACCCCGATGCCGGTGTGGAACCCGGACCTCCCGGTCACCGAGAACTTCCGCGCCCAGTGGCAGACCGTCCCCGACAACGACGACTTCGACAACGGGTTCAAGGTGCAGTGGGAGGCGTTCCTGCGGCACGTCGTCGACAACGAGCCGTTCCCGTGGGACTTCCTGGCCGGCGCCCGCGGCGTCCAGCTCGCCGAGGCCGGGCTGCGCTCGGCCAGGGAGGGACGCCGGATCGAGATCGAGGAGCTCGGGCTGTGACCGCCCGGATCACCCTGCCCCGCCCGGCCGGCGGCGCCGAGGAGCTGACCCTGCACGAGCCGGCCGGCTGGCAGCGGCCGGCCACACCGCCGGCCAGCCGGATCGCGTACGCCGCGGCGCACGTGGTCGCCGACCCGCACGCGGACAACGCGCCCGGCCGGCCCGCCCGGCTGGACTGGGACGCCACCCTGAGCGTCCGGCGCAACCTCTGGTCCTGGGGGCTCGGCGTCGCCGAGGCGATGGACACCGCCCAGCGCGGGATGGGGCTGGACTGGGCGGCCACCCGGGAGCTGATCCGGCGCAGCGCCGCCGAGGCCGCCGCCTGCGGCGGGCGCATCGTCGCCGGGGCGGCCACCGACCAGCTCACCGGCGTGCCGGACACCCTGGACGAGGTCGTCGGCGCGTACGTCGAGCAGGTCGCCTTCGTGCAGGAGTGCGGCGCGACCGCCGTGGTGATGGCCAGCCGGCAGCTCGCCGCGCTGGCCACCGGGCCGGACGACTACCTGCGCGTCTACGAGCAGGTGCTGCGGGAGACATCCACGCCGGTGGTGCTGCACTGGCTCGGCGACATGTTCGACCCGGCCCTCGCGGGCTACTGGGGGTCGACGCAGCTCGACGAGGCCACGAAGACGTTCGTCTCGCTGATCCAGGCCCACGCCGACGTCATCGACGGGGTGAAGGTGTCGCTGCTCGACGCCGAGCGGGAGGTGCGGCTGCGCGAGCTGCTGCCACCCACCGTGAAGGTCTACACGGGCGACGACTACCACTACCCGGAGCTGATCGCCGGCGACGGCGGGCGGTTCAGCCACGCGCTGCTCGGCGCGTTCGCGGCGATCGCCCCCGCCGCGTCGGCGGCGCTGCAACGCCTCGACGCCGGCGACACGGCGGGCTTCCGGGAGATCCTGGACCTCACCGTGCCGCTGTCCCGGCACGTCTTCGCCCCGCCGACGCAGTACTACAAGACCGGCATCGCCTTCCTGTCCTGGCTCAACGGCTTCCAGCCCGGCTTCACCATGGTGGGCGGGCTGCACAGCGGCCGCAGCGTGCCGCACCTGGTGCAGGTGTTCCGGCTCGCCGACGCCGCCGGGCTGCTGCTCGACCCGGACCTGGCCGTCGCCCGGATGCGGCGCTACCTGTCCGTCGCCGGGGTGACCGCGTGAGCGCGAGGAGTGAGCCGGTCCTGCGAGCCCCGCAGACGCGAACGAAAGGGGGCACCGCGTGAGCGCCGTCGGGGTCGACCCGCGCCTGGCGAAGCTGTCGCTCAACCAGCGCACCACCGAGTCCTGGTCGGTGCGGGAAGCCGTCGAGGGCTGCGTCCGCGCCGGCATCCCGGCCATCGGGCTGTGGCGCGAGCCGGTGGCCGAGATCGGGGTGGCCACTGCCGCGAAGCTCGTCGCCGACGCGGGACTGCGGGTGTCGTCGCTGTGCCGGGGCGGCTTCCTCACCGCCGGCGGCGAGGCGGGCCGGGCCGCGCTGGAGGACAACCGGCGCGCCATCGACGAGGCCGCCGGCCTGGGCACGGACTGCCTGGTCATGGTCGTCGGCGGCCTGCCGCCCGGCTCCCGCGACCTGCGCGGCGCCCGGCAGCGCGTGGCCGACGCCCTCGCCGAGCTGGCCCCTTACGCGGGCGAGCGGGGCGTTCGGCTGGCCCTGGAGCCGCTGCACCCCATGTACTGCGCGGACCGGGCGGTGCTGTCCACCCTGGGGCAGGCGCTCGACCTGGCCGAACCGTTCCCGGTCGCGCAGGTGGGTGTCGTCGTCGACACCTTCCACATCTGGTGGGACCCGGACGTGTGGCGGCAGATCGCCCGGGCCGGCGACCGCATCGCCAGCTTCCAGGTCTGCGACTTCCTCACCCCGCTCCCGGCCGACGTGCTGCTCGGCCGGGGCATGATGGGCGACGGGCACATCGACTTCCCGCCGTTCCGGCGGGCCGTCGAGGAGGCCGGCTACACCGGCGACACCGAGGTGGAGATCTTCAACGCCGAGGTGTGGGCGACCGACCCCGACGAGGTCCTCGCAACCATGAAGGACCGGTACCTCCAGCTCGTCCTCGCCGACTGATGCGGATCGTCGTCGCGCCCGACTCGTTCAAGGGCTCCGTCACCGCCGACGACGCCGCCCGGGCCCTGGCCCGCGGCTGGCTCGCCCACCGGCCCGGCGACGACGTACGGCTGCTGCCCCTCGCGGACGGCGGCGAAGGCACGGTCGACGCCTTCGCCGCCGCCCTGCCCGACGCCGACCGCCGCATCCTGGCCGTGCCGGGCCCGGACGGCGGCCCGGTCTCCGCCGCCTGGCTGCTGCTGCCCGACGGGACGGCCGTGCTGGAGCTGGCCCAGTCCAGCGGACTGCCGCTGATGCCCCACCCGGACCCGCTCGGCGCGCACACCTACGGGCTCGGCGTGGTGGCGCGGGCCGCCCTTGCCGCCGGGGCCACCCGACTCGTGATCGGCCTCGGCGGCTCGGCGTCCACCGACGGCGGCGCCGGCGCGCTGCGCGCCCTCGGGCTGCGGCTGCAGGACAACCTCGGCCGAGACCTGCCGCTGGGCGGTGCGGCGTTGGCCGACCTGGCCCACCTCGACACCACCTACCTGCTCCCCGCGCCGCCCGGCGGTGTGCACCTGCTGGTCGACGTGACCGCGCCGCTGACCGGCCCGGCCGGGGCCGCCGCCGTGTACGGGCCGCAGAAGGGCGCGGAACCGGCGGACGTGACGCTGCTGGACGCGGCGCTGAGGCGGTTCGCCGAGCTGGCCGGCGGTGACCCCGCCGAGCCGGGCGCGGGCGCGGCGGGCGGCACCGCGTACGGCCTGGCGGCATTGTGGGGTGCGCGTATCGCCCCGGGCGCGACGACGATCGCCGAGCTCGTCGGGCTCGCGGACGCCCTCGCGGGGGCGGACCTGGTGCTCACCGGTGAGGGACGGTTCGACGAGACCTCGCTCAGCGGCAAGGTGGTCGGTTCACTGCTGGACTCGGCAGCGTCCGCCGGCGTGCGCGTCGGGGTGGTCGCCGGGCAGATCAGGGGGCCCGTACCGACGTCGGTGTCGGCGGCGGTGTCCCTGGTGGAGCTCGCGGGTGCGGTGGAGGCGGCGCTGGACGGCCCGGAGAGATGGCTGCACGAGGCCGGTGGCCGGCTGGCCGACCTGCTGAACCCGACCGTGGATCGGGTGGGCACGCCGCCGGCGTGAGCTCCGTCAGCCGAACTACCCGCTACGCGTAGGGCCCGCGCCTGCGTGGCGCGGGCCCTACGGCGGTCTCCTCTCGGCGCTGACCGGGGTTGGTGCTGGTCAGAGCGCCGGTGTCGCTACCGCTTGCACTCGAGTTGGCTGAGGTCGACGGCGTTGGCCATCGCCTCGTAGCCGGCGTCGCTGGGGTGCAGGTGATCGCCGACGTCGTAGGCCGGCAGGAACCGCTTGGGGTTCGCGGGGTCGCGGGTGACCTGGTCGAAGTCGATGACCCCGTCGAACTCGCCGCTGGTCCGGATCCAGGTGTTCACCTGCTCACGGATGACCTCCTTGGCGGGGCTGTAGTAGCCGGCGCCCTCGAACGGGGTCAGCGTGGCACCCAGAATGCAGGTCTGGTCGGCGTGGGCGCGGGAGATCAGGATCCGGTAGGCCGAGATGAGCTGGTCGGCCGACGTCGCGACACCACCCCCGATGTCGTTGATGCCCTCCATGAGGATGACGGTGCGTACGTCGGGCTGAGAAAGCACGTCCCGGTCGAACCTGGCCTGGACGTTCACGCCGGCGCCGTCAGTGAGGACCCGGTTGCCGGAGATGCCTTCGTTCATGACCCCGAACTGGTGCGCCGGGGGCTGTTCCGCGATGCGGCGGGCGAGGTAGTTCGGCCACCGACGGTTGGCATCGCGCGTTGACCCGTAGCCGTCGGTGATGGAGTCGCCGAGCGTGGCCACGGTGTCGACCTGCTCCCGTTGGTCGACGACCAGCGCATCGACCCAGTACCAGCGGGTCGCCTGCTGGGTGAAGGCCGCGCCGTCGGTGTCCGCGGTGTGATCGCCGGCCCCGGAGATGTAGTTGGTCTGCATGGCCAGGTTGTGCCCGGTCAGGCTGCCGCTGGCGCCCTTGATGTGGATGCTGACCGTGAGGTTGGTGCCGGCGGGCACGTCGCCCGGCAGCGGGTCGCTGAGGACCTCGGCGCCGTTGGGGACACTCACCGTGTTGCTGCCGGCGAAGGTGACCTGCCGGTTGGTGCCCGGTACGACGCCGGCGCCCCCGCTCTGAACGCCGACGTAGACCGAGTCGAAGGTCGCGGTGCGGTCACCGAACACGTTCGACAGTGAGATGCGCAGGTTCGTGCCGCCGATGCTGGTGTGAACGATGTTGCGGACCGTCTGGTCGGTGAATGACCCGCTGGTGCGGTCCGCGCTGGCGCCCCAGGTGACGACCTGGTCGGTGGTGACCGAGGTCGCCTGTGTGGAGGCGTCCGAGCCCGGTTCGGCGGCGACCGGTCCGGTGAGGGCGGCGACCGTTGCCAGGCCGACCGCAATGGCGAGCCCGGTGGTAACCAGGGACTTGCGTGAATGGCTCATCAGGAATGACTCCCTCAGTGGTGGGTGGTTCTGCTTGCGGCAGTTGCCCGGGCAGGGAAGGCCGCGCGGCGAATGGTCGACCAGGGATTGCGCGTTCGGCAGTCAGGCGCCGGGATCGCCGGCCGTTTTCTGCGTGCCAACGCATAGATCACATTAATTGCCCTGGGGGCATGATGCAGCATTGCGGTGCTGCAATTGAGTTGAGCGGCGCCAATCGGGCGACGAGCGGTTCTCATCTACCGACAAGCGGCTGGTCGCACCACATGCCCGACAGATCCACCGAACCGTTGGAGGTGGTCGGTTTCAGGTTCTCGGGACGTTTCGTGGATGGGTTGTGCGTCGGGTCAGCGCACACCTCTGCCCGGCCCACGGTTCGCTCTGTCGGGATCGGAATCCGACGGCGGGGCGGGGCACAGCGGGCCGATTCCACAGATCGTGTTCCGGCGGCGCGAATGCTCACCGGGAGGGACGGTCCGACGAGACCTCGCCAGGTCGCCGGACCCGCGGTGGTTGACCGAGGCCGGTGCCGTGCTGGCGACCGCCCGCAGGTCGCCTCGGGCGTTCCCGCCCGCGTTGCCGCCGACCCAAAGGGGGCCGGCGGCAACGCAGGGGGCAGAACTACTTCAAGGACAACATCCAGTCCCGCAGCTGGCGGGCCTGGCGGTCGAGTTCGGCGCGCGCCGCCTCGCTGCCGGCGGCGGGGTTACCGGCGATCGCGATGATCTGGTTGAGCGACGTGGTCGCCGTGTTGTAGTCCAGTTCGAGGTAGGCGGCCTGGGCGTCGTCGAGCAGCGCGGAGGCGGCCGCGGCCGACTCCGCGTCCAGGGCGCCGGCGGCGGCGTCGCCGCTGATCAGCGTCCGGGTCTGCCGGAAGGTCGAGCAGTTCGCCTCGGTCTGGTCGGCCGTCCAGTGGATGCCGCTCAGCAGGATCCGGGTGAACGGGTCGCGGTAGTACTGCGCGCGATCGTGGCCGAGGATGAGCGAGAACTCGCGTCCGCCGTCGTACTCCTGGCACCACGCGATCGGGTGGTCCCCGTCCATCAGGCGCAGCGGGTTGGTCGCGGCGTTGCCGCTGTTGAGGCTCCGCTGGTACGACGACTCGTCGAGGCTCAGCAGAGTGTGCACCTCGGCGCGTGGGTTGTGGTCGAAGTTGTACAGCTCGTCGATGGTGAGCCAGGTCTTCGGCAGGTGCGCGACCGCCGGGTTGCTGGGGTCCTCGGTGTTGACCCGCACGTTGATGCAGCTACCGCAGGTTCCTTCGCCGTTCTGGCCGCCGGGGTGGTTGGTGAACCACGCGCCGACCAGGTCGCGGTACCAGGGCACGTTGTGGATCGCGTCGGACGCGCCGTGCAGCCCGAGGTACCCGCCGCCGCCCCGGATGTATCCCTGGAAGGCGGCCAGCTCGCTGGCGTTGAGCGCGTCCGCGTCCGGCGCGCTGTTGGGGTTCGTCCCGTCCACCGGCGAGGAGAAGATGATGGTCTTGTACTTCGCCAGGTCGGCAGCGGAGGTGAACGGCGTGCTCGGCAGCGACGCCGGGGCGAGCCTCGGGTCCCAGATGTCGACGTCGAAGCCGTACTGCTCGCCCAGCCGCTGGATGAGCAGGGCGGTGTCGGGGATGTGGTCGTGGCGGAAGCCCTTGGTGGCCGAGAAGTACAACACCCGGAAGCTGGCGCCGGGGAAGTTCGTCGACGCCGCGAGCGGGGTGGCCGCGGGGATCGGGTTCGGTCCGGCGGTCGGTGTGACGGTCATGCCGGTGGCCGGTTCCTCCGGCAGCGTGTCGGTGATCTGCTGCTTCAGGTAGCGGGCGTCACCGACCAGCGTGTCCCGGGTGGCGCCGGGTTTCGTCGCCCGCTGTGCGGCGGCGACGAACTGGTTGAGGGCGCGTACCGCTCCGGTGGCGTCGTCCGCATCGGCCAGGCTCGCCGCCTCGGCCAACGTGGCGCGCAGGCTGTCCCCGGCGGCGGCGCTGATCCCGCCGCTGGTGATGGCACCGGCGAGGAGGGTGTCGAGGTCGACGAAGGACGTGGTCACCATGAAGGCCTGGTCGAACCGGGCCGCGTTGCCGGCCGCGTCGCTGGCCACGAGGCTGATCGTGTGCCCACCGGTGGCCAGGGTGGAGGTGGCGACGGGCAGCGGGGTGACCTCGGTCCCGTCGATCCACATGCGGTGGACGAAGACGCCGCCGGAGCCGGGCGCGGGGTCGGTCCGGGTCGGGATCAGCGTGGCGGTGTGGCCGACGCGCCCGTTGACGATGCCCGGCCAGCTGACCACCGGCGCGACGGTGTCGATCCGGATGGTGATGGTGCGGACAGCCTCGGCCGAGCCGTCGCCGCCGATGGCCCGGTACCCGACGGCGGTGCTGCCCTGCTGGGTGATCTGAACCGACCCGGTCAGGCTGGCGGGATACGGGGCGGCCGCGGACGCCGCGGTCTGGAACGGCGCCGAGTTGCCGAGCCGGTACTCCAGGCGCTGGACACCGTTGGCCGCGTCGGTGGCGGAGAGGTTCAGGGTGACCGGGCCGCGGTACCAGCCGTTGGTGCCGGTGGGGGTGGTAGGGCTGAGGATGGCCGGCGCGCTGGTGGGCGCGGCCCAGGCCGGGGTGCCGACGGCGAGGGAGCCGGCGGACAGGGATGCCGCCGGTAGGACGGCGGCGACGAGGCAGCGCAGCAGACGCCGTCGGGTGTCTCGGCCCGCGCGGGGGTGTGATCTGAGGGTTCGTGCGACCGGAGGTTGGCTGGACATGTGGTTCCTTTCCAGTTCCAGCATGGGAAGTGGAGGCGGATCTCGACGAGCCAGGCGGGTGTGGTGCTCCCGGCGAGAGGCTATCGCTGGGAACATCAGGAAGCTAGACGACGGACGCGGAAACTTTGTGCCGGTTCAGCAAAAGTGACGACCGCATGGAGCTAAAGTCTGCTGAGAAATGGTGCGTTTCAGGTAGCGACCCCGATGCGGCGAGGGCAGCGGCGGGCGCGCCGCCGCCCTCCACGTTGTCCATAGGTACGGCGGCTGGCTCGCGACCAGGAACGACGCTCCCCGTAGGACAGCAGCCGAGATCGGACACCCAATCATCAGCACGGGAAAGCGTCGGGTTTCCCGATCCGTGCGTCCTCGACACTCGTATCGTGACGATGACCCTGGTCAGCCGCGGACGGTGAGGTGCATGGACGACGCAGCACGTGAGCAGGCGCTGCTCACCGCCTTGACCACCGAGCATTTCGTGCTTCAGACCTCGCGCAGCGCGACCGTCACCGAATCGGTGGGCCGGGCGACCGTCTTCCTGTCGATGCTCTCCGCCGCGCTGATCGGGCTCGGTTTCGTCGCCAGCAACGCCGCACTCGTCCGGCCGTACCTCGGGGCGGTGCTGCCGACACTGGTGGTCACCGGCCTGCTCACCTTCCTGCGGCTGGTGCAGAACATGGTGGAGAACGAGCTGGATCTCGCGCGGATCCAGCGCATCCGGGCGTACTACCACCACCGGCTGGCCGGCGAGCACGACTTCTTCGCCGACGCGGTGCAGGGCGAGGGCATCATGCGGGCGACCTGGGCGGCGGTCGGTAACGCGCCCCGGCGGGCGCAGCTGTTGCTGACCACGGCGGCGATGGTGGGCGCGGTGAACGCGCTGCTGCTGGGGCTCGCGGTCACGCTGCTGGCGGGGCTCGCGGGGCTGTCGTCCGGGTTGGCGATTGGCATCGGCACCGGGTTGGCGCTGCTGGCCTTCGCCGCCCAGGTCGCCTACCTGAACCGCGCGTCGATTTCCCAGCCCGGGTAGGGATCACCCGGGCTGTGGCGCGACCAGAACCCCTTCCTCAGCTCAGGACGGCCGCCCGCCGAACGCCCAGTCGTGCACCTCGATCTCGGCGTACCGGTCCGGGGTCAGGACTGCGCGCGCCTCATCGGGATCCGTCGCCGCCACCAACGCCGCCGTGCCCAGCCACCTGCCGCCGTCGTCGGAGAGCAGCGGCCCGTACGCGATCAGCTCGTGCCGGTCGTGCGGCACGGCGAGGTCGGCGGGCTGCCCTGCGCCGAGGCCGAGCACCAGGTACCGGCCGCCGCCGGTCCGGCCCCCGGGAAAGTCCCACATGGTGCGCCCCAGCAGGTTGCGCCACCGGCGCAGGAGCACGTCCCGGTACGCACCGGCCTGGTAGTTGGGCTCCTCGAAGGCGAACGCCCGCGCGGCGGCGGAATCGGGCAGGTCGACGATGTGCACGCTGCCGGTGGGGGTTGCGCCGTCGGCCGCGAAGGTCGGGCCGCGGGCGATCATCTCCGCCGCGTACCGGTCCATGTAGGACCAATGCGCTTCCAGCAACTCCTCCCGCAGCGCCAGGGAGCCGGGCCGGTCGCGGTGGTAGCAGAAGAACTCCATGCCCACATCCTCGCCCGCCTCCGGACACGCGCCGTGCCCCGGGCTGCCCCGGCCGAAGTGCGGTGTCAGACCGTTCGTAGCGCGTCGGTCGGTGGGATGACGGCGGCACGCAACGCCGGATAGAGGCCGGCGATCGCGCCCGCGGCCAGCGAGACCCCGAGACCGCCCCAGAGAGCCTGCGCCGGGACGAGCACGCTCCAGCCCCGGTCGAGCGCGACGGCGGCGGTGACCGCGACGCCGATGGCGATGCCGGCGAGACCGCCGATCGTGGACAGGACCAGCGACTCGGTCAGGAACTGCGCGGCGACGTGACCGCGCGCGGCACCGAGAGCGCGGCGCAGGCCGATCTCGGTGCGCCGCTCCAGCACCGAGATCACCATGACGTTGGCGATACCGATCGCCCCGACGAGGAGCGCGATCGCTCCGAGGCCCAGGAAGAGCCCCCGCACCGGCTTTCTTGACGGCAACCTGGGCGGCGAGCGCGTCCGACGGGCGGCTGACCAAGGCGTTGAAAGCTATTCCATGTGGTGCTGTCGGAGCGACGCTGGCGGACGTTGCCGGCGCCACAGCAGGAACGCGGCCCCGAGGACCACGACGCCGAGAACGGCGGTCAGGAGCGTCGGCCAAGGGCCGCGTTGCGGGCGGCCGGAGTGGCGGACGCCCAACTCGGGCAGCAGTCCGGTGGCGAGGTGCAGGTCGAAGAGCTGGCAGCTCTCGATGCCGAGTTCGCAGGTGCTACCGGTGTCGAAACGGGACAGCGTCCGGCGGGTGCCGGCACCGACTTGCACCTCGGCCATAGACATGTGACCTGCGGCGTTGATGGTCGCGACGACCACACTGCCCATCGAGCGCCAGCCGAGCAGTTGCACGACGTCGGGGACCGGTGCCGGTGGTGTGCCGCTGCCCGTGACGGGCACGAACTCGATGTCGCCGACTTTCCACAGGAAGGTGCCGTGGTGGCCAGTGTCGCCGCCGGTGGTGCCGTTGAGCGGGCCCTCGTAGATCCATGGCACGGTGGCGAGGAGCCTGCCATCCGGCGACCAGCCGACCTCGGCGGCCAGCTCGCGTCCACTCGGGATCTGAACGCTGCCGTGCTCGCGGCCGTCGAGGTCGATGAGGTGGGCCACTTGGCCGACCTGCACGGCGATCCGGCGACTGTCTGGCGCGAACGCCGCCGTCCAGGCCGGCCGGATCGCCGGCACCTCGGTGCTGCGCCCGGTCTCCAGGTCGAGCAGCCGCAGCGTTCCGGTGCGGGCCACCTCCGCCTCGACGACGTTGACGGTGCCGAACTCGTCCGTGCCGCTGAGGGGCGCGGCGCTGTACGCGACGTGGCGCCCGTCGGGGGACCAGGCCAGCAGCCGCACACCGACCCGACCGCCGATCGGGATCGACCGGCGGGTGCCGGTGATCAGGTCGACGAGGATCAGGTCGCCGGTGGCGCCGCGATCGTCGCCGAGCAGCACGCGGGTGCCGTCCGGAGCGAGCAGCGCCGACGGGCGGTCCCGCTCCTCCATGGCGTCGACCCGCCGGTACGTGTCCCCGTCGGCCCCGACGACCAGCGACTGGAACATGTTGACCGTCTCGCCGTTGCCGTAGCCGTAGAGGGCGATCGCCCGGCCGGGCGGAGCCGCCGCGACGGTGCTGGTGAGCAGCGAATACCCGGCGAAGTGGTCCGGCAGGCCCGGCTTCGCCGCCGGGGTCGCCGGCCGGGCGGGCAGCGCGACGCCGGGCACGACCAGGCCGGCCAGGACGAGCACGACGGCCGCCCATACCGCGGCCGCGGCGATCCGGTGGCGGCGTACCGCGCGGCGACCCCGGGTCAGGACGGTGTCCAGGTAGCCGGGCGACAGCGGCGGCGGATCGTCCGGCAGGGTGGCGAACAGGTCTCTCATGGCGCGTCCGCCCCTCCCGGCACGTAGTTCGGCAGCAGGCGGCGCAGCGCCGCGATGGCGTACGCGGTCTGGCTCTTGACGGTCCCGGTCGAGCAGCCCAGCGCCGCCGCGGTCTGCGCGACGTCGAGATCCTCCCAGAAGCGCAGGACCAGCACCGCGCGCTGCCCGCGGGACAGTTTCGCCAGGGCGGCCAGCAGGTCGACCCGGTGCTCGGCGCCGGTCAGCGGCGTCGCCGCGGACGCGATCCCGTCGGCCACGAGCCGGACCCGGCGGGTCCAGGACCGCTCCCGTTCGGCCAGGTAGGCGTGGACCAGCATCGCCCGGACGTAGGCGTCGGGCGAGTCGGCGGCCGCTGCCTTCCGCCAGTGCCGGTACAGCGCGACGAGGCACTCCTGCACCAGGTCGTCGGCCGCCGACCACTGCCCGCACAGTCGGTACGCCAGCCGTCGCAGCCACGGCATCCGTGCCTGGACGTATTCGACGTACTCTCGTTCATCGCGCAACCCGGCCTCCCACCAACACTAAGAGTGTCCCGGGACCCGTTTCGGTTGTGGTGCCGCCGGGACCGGAGTCCGGGGGGTCGGAAACTGTCGGCCCGGTCTGGCAGGCTGACCGCCGTGGTGATGGTGAGCATCGTCGATGAGACGACCGCAGGTCGTGAGCCCGGCGCGTGGCATCTGGAGATCTTCGAGGAGCGGCTGCCGCTCCGCGAGGTCATTCGTCGCCGCGTGTTCCAGGAGGTCGCGGAGCACAACGCCCGGCGCTCGGGAGAGTTCCGAGGGCTGGTGCAGCCGGCGGAGACCGAGCGCGCGCTCAATGGCCCCCGCAGGTCCGAGCATCGCCCGCTCGACCCGCACCGCCAGTACGACCACGCGGTGGAGGCGTTCGGTCGAAACGGTTTCGTCGTGCTCGTCGACGACCGGCAGGTCGAGGACCTCGACGGGCAGGTCGACCTCCGGACCGGCACCGAGATCACGTTTCTCCGGCTCGTTGCCCTGGTCGGTGGCTGATGACCGCTGTGCTCCCCGACGCGACCCTGTCGCCGTACGCCGCCGGCCTGCTGCGGGTGATGACCGTTCCCGAGGCGGCGGCGGAAGACCCGGTCGACGGTCGGGTGGTGGACGGATCGCGGCTCAGCGACCGGGAACTCGGGGTGCTGCTGGCGGCCGCCTATCGCCTCGTGCCGGTGGATCCCGCCCACTGGGTGAGGCTGGGTGTCACGTCGGCGTGCCAGCGACGGCAACCGGCATTCACCCCGGAGTCGTGTGCCGCCCTGCTGTCCGCGCTCGTGGACGAGTTGACGCAGCCGTGGGGCTACGGGAATCCGGTGCTGGCCGTCAACGCGCTGCTCCGGTGCGAGGGGCCGTTGCCGGTGGAGGCGGCGCGATCGGCCGGGAAACTGGTCACGGCTCTCGGCGAACGGTACCGGGTCGATCATCCGTACTCGATGCTGGCCCTAGCCGGGCTTGGCGGCGGGTTGACCGCGCGCATCGGGAGCAAGCTGTTCACGTGGTCGCTGCGCTCGATCGCCCGGGACGAGGCCTCGGTGGTGTCCGCGCTCGGCCCCGTGGCGCAGGCGCTGCTCGCCGAGGCGAGCGGTGAGCGCTGCTACTACTCGCCGCCCCGGCTGCCGGACATGTGGCAACGCCTGGCCGACATGCCGGAGTACGCGTCGTTCGCGCGCCGGGCGCTCGATGCGGCACACCGACGGGTCGCCGACATCCAGTCCGGCAGGATCGCGTACAAGGCGGACGCGGCGTTCGAGAGGCACGAGGTGGGCACGCTCGGCCGGGCGGTGCGGGTCGCCCTGCTGCGCGACGAGCCGTGGCTGACGGATCTGCTGCGACCGCTCCTGCTGGGCGCCGCCGTGGCGCCGACCGCCGCCAGGACAGCCCCCTCGCAGGCACTGCTGCACGAGGTGGCCCGCGCCGTCGAGGATTTCCCCACGCCGGAGGCGTTGGCCGCGCTGCGGGCCGCTCGCGGCGTAGCCCGGCACAAGGGCGTGCTGAAGCAGCTCGACCGCGAGCTGCAGCGGATCGACCGGGCCCTGGGGGATCGGCCCGAGGTGGCGTTCCGACTGCCCGACCTCGGGTTCGGGCTCGATGGCGTCCGCACCGTGACCGTCGGCGGGTACGACGCGGTGATCACCCTGTCCCCCGATGTCGACCTGACGTGGCGGCGGGCGGACGGCAGGGCGCTGGCGAGCGTCCCGGCCGCCGTACGGCGCGACCACGCCGACACCGTGAAGGAACTGCGTGACCTGGTGAAACAGGCCCGGGGCCAGCTCGTGACGGTGGCGCGGTCGCTGGAACTCGGCTTCACCGCCGGCGCCACGCTGCCGTACCGACGCTGGCGTGACGAGTTGGCGGCGAACGGTCTCGGGTGGAACGTGGTGCGGCGCCTGATCTGGGAGGTGCCGGAGGCGTCCGGCGGATGGCGGGCGGTGCTCCCGACGGACGACGGTTTCGCGGACCTGAGCGGGACGCCGGTGCCCGCCCCCGAGCCGGACGCCGAAATCCGGCTGTGGCACCCGCTGAACACGTCGGCCGAGGAGATCCGGGGCTGGCGCGACGAGTTCACCGGTCGCGAGCTGCGGCAACCGTTCAAGCAGGCGTTCCGGGAGGTCTACCTGCTGACGCCGGCCGAGCTGGAGACCGAGACCTACTCCAACCGGTTCGCCGCGCACATCGTGCACTACCGGCAGCTCTACGCCCTGATGAAGGGCCGGGGCTGGGCGTGTTCGAGGCTGGGTCCGTGGGACGGCGGGGACACCGACGACGCGTACCGGGTCCTGCCCGGCGGGGCCTGGCGGGTCGGGCTCCGGCACGACTACCGCGACCAGCAACCGGACGGCATCGAGTGCGCCAGCACCGACCGGGTGTGGTTCGATCGCCGGGTCGGCGGCGCCTGGCGGACGGCGCCGCTGTCCGACGTTCCGGCCATCGTCCTCAGCGAAGCCCTGCGCGACGTGGACCTGTTCGTGTCCGTGACCTCGATCGCCGCCGATCCCCACTGGATGGACCGCGGGGACGACCGCTACGCCGACTACTGGCGGGACGCGAGCCTCGCGGAGCTGACGGCGACGGCGCAGGCCCGGCGGAGCGCGCTCGAGCGGATCATCCCGCGGACGAAGCTCGCCGACCGGTGCGAGCTGACCGATCGCCATCTCGTCGTGCGGGGACAGCTGTCCACCTACCGGATCCACCTGGGCAGCGCGAACATCCTGATGGAGCCGGGAAACACCTACCTCTGCATCGTGCCGTCCCGGCGCGGACCACACGAGCCGGTCTTCCTGCCCTTCGAGGACGACCGGCTCGCACTGATCCTCAGCAAGGCGTTCCTACTCGCCGACGACGACCGGATCACCGACCCGTCGATCGTGGCCCAGTTGCGCGCACGCCGCTGACCACCGCTCGGAGAGATTCGAGGGCACGACCGGCGCCGGTGGGACGGCGGCCACGGTGGCCGCCGTCCCACGGCGAGGCGGTCGTCAGGCCGCCGGCGTACCGGTCACGGTGAACAGACGGGTACGGCCGATGTTGTCGAACGAGCCGAAGCCGACCCGACCGAAGGTGAAGGTGGTGTCCTTCGCGGTCAGCAGCGGGTCCTTGAGCCCGTCGACGTAGACGGCGATCTCACCGGTGGCGGGCAGGTGCACGACGCGCACCTTGTGCCAGTCGGCGTCGGTGATCGCCGGGTTGGCGCCGCGGGAGCGCCCGTTCCACTGGTGGTCGATCCGTTCCCGGTCGGCGTTGTTGACCTTGAAGATGCCGTTGTGCGGGTAGATCGTGTTGTCGGTGGACAGGTGCGCGTAGTAGTACTGCGTGTCCGACTGCCAGCCGAACACGATGATGATGTCCCGGTTGGTGACCTCCACCGGGGTGTCGAGGCGGACCCGGGCGTCGATCTGGACCGACGAGAAGGCCGGGCCCTTGTTGAGGATGGCGTACTCGAACGGCCGGCGCGGGCCGGGCCGGCTCACGCCCGCCTCGGCGAGGATGACCTCGTCGCCGTCGAACTGCCACTTCGACGGGGTGACGGGCGTCCAGTTCTCCGCACCGCCGGTGTGGACCACCTTGGTGTCGCCCACGTCGCCCTCCGCCACCGTCTTCGTGCCGACCACCTTCCAGATCTTCCCGTTCGCCTTGGCGAGGATGTAGAGCTCACCGGCGGCGTCGGTGCCGAAGCGCAGGTCGACCCGCTTCGGGTCGCCGGGCGCGCCCGGGCTGGACAGGTCCTGCATGCGTACCAGGTCGCCGGCGGTGGTGTACAGGGCGAGCCGGTGGATCGGGGCGAGCCCCGTGCCGCGGCGCATCTCGTTCGCCTCGGTGTAGAGGACCCGGCCGTCGACCAGGTCGCCGAAGACGTACTTGCCGATCAGGTGCGGGAGGGTTTGGCCGCGGTAGACGAACCCGCCGGCCACCGCGACACCGACGTCCGAGGTGCAGTTCCAGCCCGAGGCCGGGTCGTGGTCGTACGCGGCCACCGGGTAGGTGTAGCCGTTCTTCGCGTCGTCGGCCGGCAGCGGGTAGAGCTTGTCGCACGGGTTGGTCGCGGTCTTGTCGAAGACCCAGTTGCCCTCGCGCTCGCTCCAGCCGAAGTTGTCGCCGGCCTGGACCTCGTAGATCGACTCGATGGCGTGCTCGCCGATGTGGCCCAGGTACATCCGGCCGGTGGCCCGGTCCCAGCTGAACCGGTGCGGGTCGCGGAAGCCGACCGCGTAGATCTCACCGAGCGCCCCGGCCCGTCCGACGAACGGGTTGTCGGCCGGGATCCCGTACCGGCCGTTGGGCGCGTTGGTGCCGCGCGGGTCGATGCGCAGCAGCTTGCCGTGCGGCATCCCCATGTTCTGCGGGTCGCCGTTGCGGTAGCCCTGGCCGCCGTCGCCGACGGCGAGGTAGAGCATCCCGTAGTCGGGGTCGTCCGGCTTCGCAGTCGGGTTGAAGTTGATCTCCTGGACGCCGTGGATCTGGCCACCGAAGCCGATCCGCAGCACCTCCCGGTGGGTGCCGGCGAACGTGTCCGCGGCCGGGTCGGTGGCCGTCCACTCGGTGATCACGGCCTGGTAGATGGTGTTCGGCTGGGCGTAGTCCGGCGTCCGGGTGGCGAGGGACGCCTGCTCGGTGTGGATGGTGTAGAAGCGGCCGTTGCGCCCGAAGTCCGGGTGGAAGGCGACGTAGCCGAAGCCCTGGCCGAGGCCGCGGCCGGAGAAGAACTGCGGCGCGAAGGTGGCCGCCACGTCCAGGTAGACGTGCGGCACCCCGTTCTCCACGAGGTAGAGGTTGCCGTTGAGGTCCGGCACGGACCGGCGTCCGGAGCCGTCGGGCAGCTCATTGATCGTGTTGATCCGGGCCTTGCGCACCAGCCGCTGGTCGACCGGTGCCGGGTTCGGCGTGGACTGCGGGAAGCTGGCGTACTCCTCGAGCACCAGCCCCAGCTGGGACTGGATCTGCGACTCGGGGATCGGGTCGTAGACGGCGCCGTCGGCCCGGGCGGGCCCGGCGACCAGGGTGGACAGGACGAGGGTGGCGGCAGTGACCCCGGCGGTGAGCGCGGCTCTGCGGAGCCTGCCGGTGCTGCCAGCGCGAATGAACACGCGGGTTCTCCTTCTCGGTGGGACGGTCCGAGGAACGGTCAGCGGGCCATGTAGCGGTACTGCTTGGCGATGTCGTCCGCCGGGATCACGCTGTCGAGGAACATGAGGCCGTCCATGCGGCAGTCGCACGGGTTGCGTTCCAGGTTGTTCTGCGGGAAGCTCCCGCCGATCTTGATGCCGCGCGGGTCGGTGGCGCTGGTGACGTGCGGCCCGGGTCCGTTGAGCTGCCACGGGTCGCCGGCGGTCGTGTAGAAGCCGTCGACCGGCTCGCCGTTGCGGTAGAGCGCCATGGTGCCGCTGGTGAAGTCGTAGGTGGCGGCGAGGTGCACCCACTCCCCCTTCGGCAGCAGGGTCCGCCAGTCCTCGTTCGCGGCGAAGGTCTGCGAGGCCCCGCCGTCGACGCGGCGGCCGAGGGCGACCAGGCGCAGCTGACCGCTGACGTCGATGAGTTCCAGCAGGGCGCGCACTCCGTGCCCGTCGGAGTCGCCGGTCAGCACGCCGGCCAGCCCGATCGCATTGAAGCGGTCGGCGGGGTTGGCGGTGGTGGAGTTCAGCGCGGGACCGTCCATGTCCCGCTTGAACCAGCCCATCACCGTCGTGCCCTCGGCGCCGTTGAACGCGCGCAGCGTCCGTACGCCGCTGGACGACCAGGTGCCGGCCTTCCAGTCGTCGTTGCCGGCGGCCTGCGGGTTGACCTGCCGGGTCTGCAGCGCGTCGCCGCTGCCCTTGTACGCCTGCTCGGGCACCCGCATGGCCGTGCCGCCGTTGACCAGCTCGATCTCGGTGCCGGAGCGGCCGAGGTCCCGCTCGAGCGCGGGGTCGCCGTCCACGGGGTGGTCGAAGTCGTAGAAGGCGACCAGGTGCGACCAGAGGGCGGGGTGGACGTCGTGCGGTCCGGGCCGGTCGGCCTGCGCCGGGCTCGCCGCCGAGGTGAGCGCCAGGGCCAGCAGGGCGGTGGCGGCGACGCGTCGAGGTCTTCTCATGGGGAGGTGCTCCCTTCGTCGGTGCGGTGGTGCGGTGACGAAAGCGCTTACGTACCGGACGTGGATCGATGCCCGGACACGTGGAGTTGGAGGCGGGTCGGGACAGGACGGTGACGGTGCCGCGCCTACGAAAGCGCTTACGTAAGCGCTTTCGTACCCTAGGCTGTGCCCTACGCCACACGCAAGAGCGCGGCGCGGATCAATGCCTGCCAGGAGTTGCCCATGCCCCGACCCGGACCACGGTTGCGTCTCGTCGACGTGGCGGAACGCGCCGGCGTCTCGCTGGCGACCGCCTCCCGCGCCCTCGCCGGCCGGGAGGGCGTCAGCGAGGAGGTGGCCCGGCACGTCCGCCAGGTCTCCCGCGAACTCGGGTACGTGGCCAACCCGTACGCCCGCACCCTCGCCGGCGGCGCCAGCTCCACCGTCGGCCTGATCGTCCACCAGATCGACGACCCGTACTTCTCCGAGATCGCCAGCGGCGTCCTCCAGGTCGCCGCCGAGGAGGGCATGCTGGTCCAGATCGCCCACTCCGGACGCGATCCGGAGAACGAGCTGCGCCAGCTCCGGCACCTCATCGCCCAGCAGGTCGGGATCATCCTCATCGCCGGTTCCGGCTACGACGACCCGCGCGTGGAGGCCGAGGCGCGCGCCGAACTCGCCGGCTTCCAGCGGACCGGCGGACGGGTCGCCGTCATCGGCCGGCACGCCCTGGGCGTTGACGCCGTGGTGCCGGACAACGAGGCCGGGGGCCGCGCCATCGGCGCCCACCTGCTGGCCCTCGGCCACCGGCGGATCGCCGTCGCCGCCGGCACCCCGGGCCTGACCACGGTCGCCGACCGGCTCGCCGGAGTGACCGCCGCGCTCGCCGAGCACGGGCACTCCCCCGACGACCTGGCCGTCGTCCACTCCGACTTCACCCGCGACGGCGGCCGGGTGGCCACCGAGCGGATCCTGCACTACCACCCGGAGAGCACGGCGATCATCGCGCTCAACGACGCCATGGCCATCGGCGTGCTGTCGGTGCTGCGGTCGCGGCGCATCCCGGTGCCGGAGCGCGTGTCGGTGGTCGGCTTCGACGACGTGTCGGTCGCCGCCGACCTGGCCCCCAGCCTGACCACCGTCCGGCTGCCGATGACCGAGATGGGGCGGATGGCGCTGAGCCTCGCGCTGAAACCGCGATCGACCCGGCCGCGGCGGCGCTCCACCGGTCACACGCTGGTCGTCCGCGACTCCACCGGCCCGGCGCCCGCGCCCGACGCCTGACGCACCGCTCCTGCGACACTGGAGGCACGGGCAGGAGCATTCGAGGAGCTGAGCCATGCGGGAAACCACGGTCGTCAACCTGAAGGGGCATCGCGACGACCCGGCGTACGCCGACGTGGTCTACGTCGGGCGGGCCATGTCCCGCGGCGGCTGGCGGCTCCCGCAGTCCCCGCTGTCCAGCCCGTACCGCCCCGGCCCGCACGGCACCCGCGACGAGGTGATCGAGAAGTACCGGGCGTACCTGCTCGGCCGGCCCGACCTGCTCGCGCTGCTGCCCGACCTGCGCGGGCGCCGGCTCGGGTGCTGGTGCGTGCCGGAGCGTTGTCACGCCGAGGTGATCGCCGAACTCGCCGACGCACCGCCGGAGTCGACGGCCCGGACATGATCCCGAGCCTGATCCTCCTCGGCCTCCTGCTCGGGCGCTGGTGGTGGCTGCCGCTGTCGCTCGCCGCCGTCGGTTGGCCCGTCCTGCTGGTCGCCACGGGGACGATGGACGTCACACCGAGCCTGGTCGCCGCGTCCGGGCTGGCGCTGCTGAACGCGGGCGTCGGTGTGGCGGTCCACCAGGGCGTTCTCCGGACCCTCCGGCGGCTTCGCCCGGAGCCGGACGGCCCGACACGCGGTCGGTGAGCGGGCCGGCGACCGTGGGCGGCGTCCCGGTCGGTCAGCCGAGCTTCTTGCGCAGGGTTTCGAACGCCAGGTCCGGGCGCAGCGGCACGCCGAACCGCTCGTCTCCGTACGGAAACGGGCTCAGCTCGCCGGTGCGGACGTAGCCGCGCCGCTCGTACCAGGCGATCAGGTCCTCCCGCTGCGTGATCACGGTCATCCGCATCTCGCCGCTGTGCCACTCCTCGCGCGCGTACCGCTCGGCCTCGGCCAGCAGCTCCCGGCCCAGCCCGCCCCCCTGCCGCCCCGGGGCGACCGCGAACATGCCGAAGTAGACGTGGTCGTCGTGACGCTCCAGCTGGCAGCAGGCGACGATCCCCGTGCCGTCCTCGGCGACCAGGACCGTCCCGCCCGGGCTCGACACCGCCTCGGCCACCATGTCCGGATCGGTGCGCTGCCCGGCGAGCAGGTCGGCCTCGGTGGTCCAGCCGGCCCGGCTCCGCTCACCGCGGTACGCCGACTCGACCAGGTCGACGAGGGCGGCCACGTCGGCGGGACGGGCGGTCCGGACGGTGTGCGGGCTGGTCATCGGCGGTCTCCACGTTCGCTACGGGTCACCGAGCCAGCCTACGCAGCCCGGTGCCTGAAGGATGACCGGAAGGGCGGCCGGGACCACGCGCGGTGGTTACCAGGGAATCGGGCCTTCCGCGTTGAAGAACCCGCCGGTCGGCCCGTCCGCGTCCAGCGTTGCGAACCGCACCACCACGGCGGCCGCCTCGGCTGTGGTCCGGGTAGCGCCAGGAGACATCTCCGTCAACGTGTACCCGGGATCAACAGCATTGATCTTTATGGCTGTCGCTCGTAGCTCCGTCGCGAACTGGACAGTCAACGCATTGACCGCGGACTTCGATGACGGATACGCGGCGGCGTTCCACTCTTCTGGCCAATCCGAGCTGGTCAGACTCAGCGAGGCAGACCCCGACGAGAGATTGACGATACGGCCGTCGCCTGCCGCCCGCAGCAACGGAAGCATCACGGTCGTCACCGTGAAGACGCCGATCACATTGGTCTCGAATGTGCGCCGAAACGAGTCGATCGGCAACTGGCTGGGCGGCGCATCGTCAACCGCGATAGCGGCATTGTTGATCAGCGCGTCCAGCCGTCCATACCGACGATCGACCCATTCGGCGGCCGCCCGAACCGTCGCCTCATCCGTAACGTCCAGCCCGACGTACTCGGCAGCCACGCCAACCCCGGCCAGCCGCTCTACCGCCGCCATGCCCAGCCCACGATCACGCGAAGCGACGATGGGCACGTATCCCAACCGTCCGAGCTGTCGGGCAACCTCGAAACCGATACCGCGATTCGCCCCTGTCACCAGAGCGACCAGGCTCCCCCCACTTCGCACCCGGCGATCGTAGCCAACACCTATCGGCAGTAACGGGTGCGCGGACCTGACCGGCGTCAACCCCGAGCACGAGCAGGTCCTGTTGGACCGGCTCGGGCACCGGCTGGCGGAGCGCCGGGCCGTGCGGTGACGGCCCGGCGCCCACCCCGGTCAGCCGTGCTTCTGCTGGCAGGGCACGCAGAAGGTGGCGTGCGGGAGCGCCTCCAGGCGCTCCACCGGGATCGGCCCGGCGCACCGCTCGCAGCGGCCGTAGCCGCCGTCGGCCATCCGGCGCAGCGCGTCGCCGATCTGCCCCAGGCTCTGCCGGGTGGCCGCGATCAGCGCGGCGCGGGTGTGCGCCTCGCCGGGGTCGCCGGTGTCCGCCGTGAGTTCGGTCAGGCGGGCGGTCTGCGCCGCGAAGTCGTCGGTCAGCGTGGCGCGCAACCGGGTGAGCCGGTCGTCGTGCAGGTCGGTGCCCATCTGGATCCCCTTCCAGGAAAAAGAAAAAGGGCCGAAGCCGGATGGCTTCGCCCTGGGTGGCCGTACGCGGATGAACGGGATCCGGGTGGGCCACGGTCGGTGGGGATCGGGCTCGGCAGGCCGTGGATGGGCGCGACGGAGCGGGTGCCCGCCGGACGGGCGGGCACGGCTTCCGGACGCCGGCGGTGGGCAGCAGCGGGCGCCGCCGCGGTGGCGGCGGTCGCGGACAGCAGCCCGGCCGGGTACATCCGCCCACCATAGGCCAGCCCACGCGGTTCGCCAACGACTTTGCCCACCCGCCTGCGCGCCGGCCCGGAGACGGCCGTTCGGCCGATCCGCGCCGCCGATCGGGACCGGTGACCGGGCCGCGCGGACGAACGGGATGTCCGGCCACCGACAGGCCCGTTCCCGGAGACCCGCCGGCTGCGGTATCGAGAGGTGACCCTCCGCCCCCACCCCGCAACAGAGCGGAGCGCCGACGTGTGGATCAGAACGGGAACAGCGCCGGAGGCCGTACCCCCGCAACGGGTCGGCTGGCGAATGCGGCTGCTCGGCGGCTTCGCGCTCGACCGGGACGGCGAGCCGGTCGCCCTGCCGACGACCGCGCAGCGGCTCGTCGCCTTCCTGGCGGTGCGCGGCGCGTCGGACCGGGCGCGCACCGCCTGGTCGATGTGGGCGAGCAAGCCGGAGGAACGGGCCTCGGCCGACCTGCGGACGGCGCTGTGGCGGCTGCGCAAGGCCGCGCCCGGGCTGCTCGCCGACTCCACCGGCGCGCTCGCGCTGGCCGCCGGGGTGGCGGTGGACACCCGCGCCCTCAGCGGCCGGGGCCCGGTCGACCCGGCGTTCCTGCGCCGGCACGCGGCCGACGGCTGCCCCGACCTGCTCCCCGGCTGGTACGAAGACTGGGTGCTGATGCACCGGGAACTGCTGCGGCACCGGGCCCTGCGGGCCCTGGAGGACGCCGCCGGCGCGGCGATCCGGGCCGGTGACCCGGCCGCCGGGCTGGGCTGGGCGCTGGAGGCGGTCGCGGCGGACGCGCTGCGGGAGAGCGGCCACCGGCTGGTGCTCACCGCGATGCTGGCCGACGGGAACGTCAGCGACGCGCTGCGCCACGCCGACCTGGTGGTCCGGCTGCTCGCCGAGCAGTTGGGGGTGCGTCCCTCGGCTCAGCTCATGGCGCTGATCGAGGAGGCGCGCTCGCGGTCGGCGGTGGCCGCCGGCCGGGCGCGCGGATAGGCGTCGAGCAGTTCGGCCAGCCGCGGATCGGGCTCCATGTCCAGTTCCCGGGCGAGCAGCCGGCGGTAGGTGTCCAGGCCGCGGCGGCCCTCCACCCAGTTCCCCTCGGCCAGGTGCGCCTCCAGCAGCACCCGCTGGGCGCTCTCCCGCAGCGGCTCCGCCCCGGCGGCGGTCAGCGCCACCTCGACGGCCTCGGCGCAGCGGCCCGAGCTGACCAGGTGCCGGCTCATCGCCTCCATGCCGTGCAGCACCCGCTGGCGGACCCGCTCCCGTTCGGTGAGCACCCAGTCGTCGTACCAGCCGGGGAGCAGGTCGAACAGGATGCCGCCGGTGGGCAGCGCGGTCAGGTCGGCGCCGGCCGGGCGGCCCGCGATCAGCCGGCCAGCCCATGCGGTGACCAGGTCGATGTCGACCAGCACGCCGGGCCGGAACGACAGGTGGTGCCGGTCCACCCCGATCAGCTCGACGTGCGCCTGGTTGAGCCGCCACAGCGCCGAGCGCAGGTTGCCGGCCGCGCGCGCGTCCGGGGCGTCCGGCCACAGGGTGGCGGCGGCGTGGCCCCGGTCGAGGCGGCGGCGGTGCAGGGCGACGTAGACCAGCAGCCGCTTGCTGCCCTCGGGCACGTCGTACCAGCGGGATCCGTGGCTGACCCGGACGTCACCGAGCAGCCGCAGCACCGGACCGGACCCGGCCGGCTGGTCGGCGACGAGGGCGTCGACGAAGTCGGCGGTCATCCGGGACCTCCCCTGCGGCGCGGGTCTGCCCCGGCAGGGTAGAACGCGCTGCGTCACCCCGGCGTCACATCGCGACGCCCCTCAGGGGGTGACGTCCCGGCCGACCAGGATGTCCAACCGGGCCGGTTCGGCGGTGTCGTTGGTGAAGGTCAGGCTCGCCGGGTCCGCGCCGAGCAGCCGCGCCGCACCGGCGCCGAGGAAGGCGTGCGCGCCGTCGAGCGCGATCGCCGTGCCGTCGATCTCGTACGACAGGTCGGCGCTGGGCGTGGCCGGCACGATCAGCACCATCCCCACCCGCTCGGTGCCGGCGGGCACCAGGTCCACCTGCTGGCTCTCCCCGGCCGCGATCTCCACCGAGACCTTGTCGTACGCCTCGACGTCGACGACGCCGGTGGCCGCGATCTGCGGCCCGTGGGCCACGCGGACCTGCAGACTCCAGTTGATCTTCTCGGTCATGTGCCTTCCCTGGGTCGGGCGGTGGGCGTCACCGCGGTCGGTGTCCGGCGAGGATGTCCACCAGTCGGCTGCGCACCACCTCGACGACCGCGTCCGGCGAGGTCACCGCCCGGCTCTCCGGCCGGCCGCCGGCCAGGTCGAGGCAGCTCGTCACCAGGGCGCGGAAGCCGAGCTCGTCCGGCCGGTCCTCGAACCACACCCGGACGACCACCACCCCACCGCGGTCCGGGTCAGGGGTTGTCACGGGAGGGCCTCCGGGGCGGGAGTGTGGTGCGCGGGCCGGCCCAGCCTCCCGCCCGCCCGTCACCGGCCCGTCGTCCACCGCGTCACCAGGACGGCGGCCGGAGGCCCCAGGGCAGAGACCCGGGGCCGTCCGATCGTCACTTCTGCCGGTACGCCGTCCAGACCGCGAGGCTGAGCCCGACGGCACCGGCGAAGGCCATACCGGCACGGAGGATGGCGTCGGCCAGCTGGTGGGTGCTGAGCCAGACGATGAACCCCGTCCAGCTGGCTACCAGCAGCGCGACCAGGAAGATTAGGGCGAACGACATGGCCCTGTTGCCGCCCGGGTCGCTGGGCGGCTGCTGCGACGGCGACGCCGGCAGTACGGTCATGGCTGTCGTCGCTCCTCTCCGGACCCACCGCGTTCTGGGTCACCTACGCCGCCAGCCTAGGCCCGACGGCTCGGCGCCCCCCTCGGCGACAACAGCCCCCGGGGCGGGCTTCGCGGGCCTGCCACGACCTCACCCTGGCCGGGCCGGGTGGCCGGCGGCCCGCAGGTCGAGCCGGGAGAGCCTGCCGGGCATTCCTCGGCTGCGCCCAGCTTCCACCTGTCGTCGAACAAGGTGGACCCGTACCCGTCCATCGCCGCTGCGTGGGGTCACCGGGTCCACCAGGAACGACATGTCGTCGGTGACGATCTCGCTCATCCCCTCCCCGGGTCGACACGGTCGGGTGACGGCGCGGTGACGGGCGGGCGGCACAGTCGCGCCAGCGGCGTACGGCACGCCCGTGGAGTCGAGGAGTCGTCATGGCGGCAACGCTCAGCCATCCCGGGGTCTACATCCAGGAGATACCCGGCGGCAGTCGCACCATCACCGGCGTCGCCACGGCCGTGGCCGCGTTCGTCGGGCGGGCGCTGCGCGGGCCGGTCGACGTGCCGGTGGCCATCTCCTCGTACGCGGAGTTCGAACGCACCTTCGGCGGCCTGTGGCGGGACAGCGGCCTCGGCTACGCCGTGCGCGACTTCTACCTCAACGGCGGCAACCAGGCGGTGATCGTCCGGCTGGCCCGGGACGCGACCAGCGCGCAGCTCGACCTGAACGGGGCGCTCACCCTCGAAGCGGTCGGGCCGGGCGGCTGGGGCAACGGGCTGCACGCCGAGGTGACGCACGCGACCGGCGAGGAGGCCACCACGGTCGCCGACCAGCAGGGGGTGGACGCCGACGAGCTGTTCCACCTGACCGTTCGGGAGGGCCCGGCGGAGAATCCGGTGCTGGTCGAGACGTACCCGAACGTGACCCTGGTGGACGGTCCGCGGCGGGTCGACACCGTGCTGGCCGCGTCCCGGCTGGTCCGGGTCGGCTCGTCGCCGGCGCTGCCCGGCACCGGCCGGCCCGACGCGGGCGGCTACGACGTGGACACCGCCGACCCGGCGGCCACCGGCGTCGACGGCACCCACCTGACCGCCGCCGAGTACACCGACGGCGGCGCGCTGGAGGGCACCAAGCAGGGCATCTACGCGCTGCGCGACGCCGACCTGTTCACCCTGCTCTGCCTGCCGCCGTCGGTGCCCGACCAAGCCCTCGACGACACCGTGTGGGCCGACGCGCTGGACTTCTGCGTACGCCAGCGGGCCTTCCTGCTGGTCGACCCGCCGCCCACCGAGACCGCCGACACGGTTCGGGCCTGGCTCGGCGCCCGCGGGCTGACCGCCAACGGGCGCAACGGTGCCCTCTACTTCCCCCGGGTACGTCGACCCGACCCGCTGCGCGACGGCGCGGTCCGCGAGTTCGCGCCCTGCGGCGCGGTCGCCGGGGTGATGGCCCGCACCGACGCGGCGCGCGGGGTGTGGAAGGCGCCCGCCGGGGTGGAGGCGGCCCTCGCGGGGGTGACCGGGCCGGCGCTCGCCCTGACCGACGGCGAGAACGGCAACCTCAACCCGTACGCGGTGAACTGCCTGCGCACCTTCCGGGCCACCGGCACGCTGGTCTGGGGCGCGCGGACGCTGCGCGGCGCGGACGTGCTCGCCGACGAGTACCGGTACGTGCCGGTGCGGCGGCTGGCGCTCTTCCTGGAGGAGACGCTGGTCCGGGCCACCCAGTGGGTGGTGTTCGAGCCCAACGACGAACCGCTGTGGGCGCAGGTGCGCGCCTCGATCGGCGGGTTCCTCCAGGACCTGTTCCGGCAGGGCGCCTTCCAGGGCCGCACCCCGCGGGAGGCGTACTTCGTCAAGTGCGACAGCGAGACCACCACGCCGTACGACATCGACCGGGGGGTGCTGAACATCCTGGTCGGCTTCGCGGCCGTCAAGCCGGCCGAGTTCGTGGTGATCGGCATCCAGCAGCGGACCGCGGCCGCGGCGACCTAGGAGGGGCGGGCATGGCCGAGTTCACGGTCAACGCGCAGCGCTTCGACCCGTACAAGAACTTCAAGTTCCGGGCGAAGTGGGACGGGCGATACGTCGCCGGGATCAGCAAGATCGGCACGCTGAAGCGGAGCACCGAGGTGGTCACCCACCGGCACGGTGGCGACCCGAGCAGCAGCCGCAAGTCCCCGGGGCGCACCGAGTACGACGCGATCGTGCTGGAGCGCGGCGTCACCCACGACCCGGACTTCGAGCAGTGGGCCAACAAGGTGTGGAACTACGGCTCCGGGCTAGGCGCGGAGACGTCCCTCGCGGACTTCCGCAAGGACATCATCATCGAGATGTACAACGAGGCCGGCCAGCTGGTCATCGCGTACAAGGTCTACCGGTGCTGGGTGTCCGAGTGGGTGGCGCTGCCCGAACTGGACGCCAACGCCAACGCGGTGGCCATCCAGAGCATCAAGCTGGAGAACGAGGGCTGGGAACGCGACTACACGGTGGCCGAGCCGGCCGAGCCGTCCTTCGTCGAACCCTGACCGCGATGACCGCCCTGGACGACCCCGGCCGGCTGCTGGCGGTCTGGGAGGCTGCCGCGACCGCACCGCCGGCGGCCCGCGGCCCGGTGCTGCTGCACGGCGCCGGGCTCCTGCCCGACCTCGACGCCGCCCTGGACCTGCCGGTCGGCGCGGTCGCCGCGCTCGCCGCCCGGCTGCACGCCGACACCTTCGGCGACCCGGTCGACACCGTGCTCACCTGCGGCTGCGGCGAGGTCCTCGACGTGGCGCTGCCGCTGGACCCGGTCGCCGCGCTGCCCGCCGGGGACAGCGGGACGGTCGACGGCGGCACGCTGCGGGTCCGCGCCCCCACGGCCCGGGATCTGCTGGCCGCCGGGCGGTCCGCCGACCCGCTCGGCGCGCTGCTCGCCCGCTGCGTCCGGGACGCCGCCGACCGGCCCGTCGCCCCGGGCGAGCTGACCGCCGAGCAGCGCCGGGCCGTCGACGCCGCCGCCGAGGAGCTGGCCGGGGCCGCCGCCGTGGTGCTGCGGACCCGCTGCCCCGGCTGCGGCGACGGCGTGGTCGCCGCGCTGGACGTCGCCGAGCTGCTCTGGGAGCGGGTCGCCGGCCGCGCCCCGGCGGTGCTGGCCGAGGTGGCCACCCTGGCCGCCGCGTACGGCTGGGCCGAGGCCGACATCCTCGCCCTGCCGGCCGGGCGGCGGCGCGCGTACCTGGCCCTCGCGGCGGGGCGGGCGGCGTGAGCGGCGAGGCGGGTTTCTTCGCCCGGATGGCGCAGCGGGCCACCGGCCGGGAACCCGTCGTCCGCCTTCGCGCCCCGCAGCCGTTCGAGGCCACGGTCCCGGACTTGCCCGCCGGCGCTCCGGTCGAGGTGCCCGCTTCGTCGCCCGAGTCCGCCGTACCTTCTTCCCCACGGGCAGCGCCGGACCGGCCGGCCACCCGACCCGTCCCGGCGGCGCGCCGGAGCGCCCCGGCACAGGCGCTGTCGACGGTCCCAGAGCCGTCGCCGGCCGACCGGACGCCGCCGGCCGCGCCGCCCGAGGCCGACCCGACCGCACCGGCCGTTCCGGAGCGGCCTGCGGCCCGCGCCGAGGCGGCAGGCTCGGCAGGCCGCGATTCGGACGTTCCGCCGGCCGCCGCCCCGCCCGCCGCCGCTCCCCCGGCGGCCACCAGGCCCGCGCCC